>CAZGLU010000460.1:0-3571 GCA_964526095.1 uncultured Anaerolineaceae bacterium
CGTCCAGCACGAGGATGCGCGGGTCGGTCAGGAAGGCGCGTGCGATGGCGAGCCGCTGTCGCTGCCCGCCGGAAAGCGTCACGCCGCGCTGGCCGATGATCGTGTCGTAGCCATCCGGCATGCGCATGATGAAGTCGTGGGCCTGGGCCTTACGCGCGGCCTCGATGATCGCCTCGCGCGGGGCGTCGGGGCGGCCAAACGCGATGTTATCCGCTATGCTGCGGCTGAACAGGAAGATCTCCTGCTCGATGATGCTGATCTGCGAGCGCAGCGCGGCCAGGTTCCAGCTTCGCACGTCCACGCCGTCGATCAGCACGCGCCCCGCGTCTACGTCGTAGGTGCGGTTGATCAGCTTCGTCAGCGTGCTCTTGCCGGAGCCGGTCTGCCCCACGATGGCGACGGTCTGCCCCGGCTCGATCGTCAGCGTGATGTCGTGTAGGACCTGCTTGCCGGGCAGGTAGCCGAAGTCCACCGCCTCGAAGCGGATCGCGCCGTCGATGGGCGCGGCGTGGCCCTGCTCGTTCTGATCCAGGTCGGTCTCGGTGGTGATGATGGCGAGGATGCGCTCGGCGCTGGCCAGCCCGCTGGCGATCCGCGAGAAGGAGAAGATCGACGAGAAGACGGGGAAGCCGAACAGCGAGAGCTGGCCCATGAACGCGACGATGTCGCCGGTCTGGATCTCGCCCGCGCGGTACAGGTAGACCGCGTGCAGGAAGCCGCCGAACGTCGCCAGTCCGAGCAGCAGCACGGAGATGTAGCGCGCTTCGATGTCGCCCTGGCGCACGAACCAGCCGCGCACGCGGTCCACCAGCACGTTGAAGCGCCCGACTTCGCTCGCCTCCTGCGTGGTGCCCTTGACGACCTCGATCCCGTCCAGCGTCTCGGCCAGGTGGGCGTTCATGTCGCCGAAGCTGATGCGGACGTTCTGCGCGACCCTGTGCAGCGACCGGATGTAGTAGATCTGCGCGATGACGTACAGCACCATGAACGTCGCGGGCGTGATCTCCAGCGCGGGGTGGATGCCGGGCGTGACCAGCAGCGGCAGCAGGGCGAACATGCTGGACCCGATGATGATGTTCACGCCGGGGTTCATCATGAGGTTGATCTCGCGTACGTCGTTGGTGACGCGCGCCATGATCTCCCCGACCGGCTGGAAGTCGTGGAACGTCATGCTTTTGCCGAGCAGGCTGACGTACAGCTCGTCGCGTACGTCGCGCTCGATGCGCTGCGCGAACGTCTCCGAGGCGTAGTTGCGCATGAACTGCAAGACGCCCCGCACAAGCTGGCTGACGATGATCGCCAGCGTGACCCAGCCGACATAGGTCAGGTCTCCCTGGACGTTGATGGCGTCCACGGCGGAGCCGACCAGCATGGGCACGGCTGACGCGAGCGCCGCGTTGCTGAACGCGCCGATGATCATCAGCACCGCGACGAACGGGTGCTGGCGGATGTGCGACCAGATGAACCGCGCCGGGCTGCGGCGATCGGAGTGCTCGAAGGTCCGGGCGATAAATTCAGCGGACATGCGGGTTTTCCACCTGTCATCGACACAAAATATGGGCCGAAGCCACTTGGGGGATTATAAAAGACCCCACGGCATCAAGCCACCTCAATATGCGCGACTTGCGCAATTGCGCATCCGGTTCATTAACCCGGCGTCTGGGAAGATCACACCGCTTGCAGCGCCCAGAGCAGCAGCATCCCCACGGCGATCGTGAGCAGCGTGTTGCGGCTCCACCACGCGACAACCACCGCGACCAGCCCGGCCAGCAGGCGCGCGTTGCCCGGCGAGAGGTCGGGGGTACCGTCCGGCATGACGAGCGCGGGGAAGATGATCGCGCTCAACGCCGCCGGTGGCACGAAGCGCAGCGCACGGGCGAGGGCGGGCGGCAGCGCCTCACGACGCAGCAGCGCGATCACCGAGAGGCGCGGCAGGAAGGTGACCACCGTCATGCCCAGGATGACCAGCCACACGATCGCGGTGCTCACCTCAGTCCTCCCCTGCCGGAGCCTGGTCCGGTGCTGGCTGCGGCGCTTGCCTGCGGAGCGTCTCCGCCACCAGCCCGGCGCCGATCCCGGCGAACACGGCGGAGATCAGCCCCAGGTTGTAGGGCAGCCCGGACGCGGCCACGGCCCCCACGCGAGCCGACAGCGCGGCCACCACGGCGGGGCGGTCCGTCAGCGCCGGGATGACGAGCGCGATGAACGTCAGCGGGAGTGTGAAGTCCAGCGACCAGCTTTCAGGGACCTGCGCGCCGAGCAGCAGTCCGGCGGCGGTGCTGAGCTGCCACGTGACCCACAGCGTCAGCCCGGCGCCGAGGTAGAACCAGTGGTCGTTACCCTCCCGCGCGGCCTCCGGCGTCGTGGTGCGGTAGTGGTTGATCGTGACGGCGTACGCTTCGTCGGTGAGCAGGAACGCCAGCGCGGCCTTCCACGTGCCGCTGAGGTGGCGGACGTATGGTGCGAGCGAGGCGCTGTACAGCGCGTGGCGCAGGTTGACGATGAACGTCGTGAGCACGATGATCAGCCCGGCGGCGCCCTCTGCGAATAACTGCGCGGCGATGAACTGCGACGACCCGGCGAACACGATCAGCGACATGCCCAGCGCGGCGCCGGTCGGCAGCCCGGCCTCGACGGCGAGGATGCCGTAGATCATGCCGAACGGGGCGACGCCCAGCAGGATCGGGAGCTGTGCCCGCACGCCGTCGAGCAACTGGCCCCGGTTTGAGCGCATTCGTCATCCTCCTTCCCGGCCGGTGCGGCCCTGGACAGACGACCGACCATAACACGGCGCCCGGCGGCCTGCTACGGCAATCGGCACAAATCGGGCGTGTGTCGAGGGCGGTGGCGCTTCCTGTACAATATAGGGAGCGATTGGATGCAGTCGTGCCGGTGAGGTGGCCGGAAAATTCAAGGCTGAAGGAATTAGAGAGATGCTTAAAAAGAGATCCCTCATCTTTTTGATGCTCGTGGCGTTACTGGGATCGGCCCTCCCTGTAGGCGCGCAGGCACCCGCCGACCACGTCATCGATGTGCCCGGGCTGGATGGGGAGGTCACGATCCGGATCGACGAGTGGGGCGTGCCGCACATCTACGCCACGACCACGCACGACCTGGTGCTGGCGCAGGGCTTCATGCACGCGGCGGACCGGTGGTGGCAGATGGAGTGGTTCCGGCACCAGGGCGCGGGCCGCCTCTCCGAGATCGCCGGGGAGGCGCTGGTGGAAACCGACATCTTGCTGCGGACACTGGGCCTGGTGCGTCACGCCCAGAACGACCTGGACCATGCGCCGCCGGAGGTGCTGGACCTGCTGCAAGCCTACGCCGACGGGGTCAACGCGTGGCTGGCGGGCAAGGCCCCCGGCGACGTGGCGGTGGAGTACGAGTTGCTCAATATCCTGCGCGTCGCTACCGGCGCGGACGCCGTGACCCAGATCGAGCCGTGGACGCCGCTCAACAGCGCGACGTGGCTGCACGTCATGGCGCTGGCGCTGAGCGGCAACGCCACGCACGAGCTTGTGCGGCAGCAGATCGTCGAGGAGGCGGGCGTGGAGGCGCTGCCCGTGCTGGC
>CAZGLU010000461.1:0-3564 GCA_964526095.1 uncultured Anaerolineaceae bacterium
CTCCGGGAACCACAGCGGCCCCGGCTGTGTCGTGACCCCGCTCGCGGTCGGCGTCACAGTGGGGAGCGTGGGGTCGGTCGTGAACTCGTACATCCCGCCGGGTTCCAGGTGGTGGACCTGCGCCGGGGGCGCCACGTACGACATGCCGAGGTTGACCAGTTGGCGCGTGCCGTCGTCGCCCTCGACCCACACGCCGAAGTCGCCCGGCACGAACTCCTGGAACCAGCGCGAGGCCGCGACGCGCGTCACCTGCGTGGCGTGGACCCGGTGCATCCCATAGCCGAACAGCCCGGTGAAGACCGTCACGCCGAGGACCAGCACGATCGCGCCGCCGTAGGCCAGCCGCCGCACCGTCGTGGGCCGCGCCCGCGCCGCCCGCCGGGCCGCCCCCGCCAGGCTCCACAGCCCCCACGCGCCGAACAGCGCGAGGACCGGGTACAGCGGCAGGAAGTAGCGCATGGTCGTCACCCAGCGCCCGCCGAGCCATCCGAAATAGCCGAGGATCCAGGCGAACGGCAGCAGGTGGCGCATCCAGCCCGCACGCCCGCGCACGATCGTGACGCCGGCCCAGGCCCACGCCGCCCACGCCGTCAGGCCGAGCGGTATGCCGAGGCCCCACGTGACGATGTTGCGCCACGGGAACAGGTACGCCGGACGGTCCACCCACTGGTAATTCGGCGCGACATCCCAACTGCCGGACTGCTGGACCGCCGCCTCCTGCAAGTCCTCCCACCAGCCGGGGTTGATGCGCAGCCCGAACAGGCCCGGCCCCATGAAGGCGTGCGGATTCAGCAGACGGAAGACGATCAGCGAGGCGGCCGCCGCGACGACGACGCCCTTGATCGCCGCGCCCACGATGCGCGCCCGGCGCTCCGGAGCGAGGCCGACATCTACAGCGGGCAGCGCCCGCAGCAGCGCGGCCAGCGCGATGATCGCCGCCAGCGGCGCCACGTTCACGCGGCTGGCGACCGCCGCCCCCAGCGCCACGCCGAACAGCAGGTAATCCGTCACCTCCGTCAGGTCCGCGACGAGCAGCGCCGCCGCGCCGAGCGTGACCAGCAGCGTCGGCCACGGCGCGACGCCGTCCAGCAGCAGCGCCGCGACCAGCGCCAGCCACGTCACGCCGACCGCCGCGACCGCGATCGCGCTGCTCCCCGGCGACGCGAGGCCCAGCGATTGGCGCCGCACGGCCCGCGCCGCGACGTAGGCCGCCAGCGCCACCAGCGCGAACAGCAGGCTCGTGAAGCCGAGCGTGAGGATGCCGTCAATCAGCGCGAAGTCGTTGGCTGCGCTGGCATTCAGGATCGCCCAGCCGACGAGGTACAGGACTGACGCCAACACCCCCGACGCCGCGACCAGCCCGCCGCCCCACCGGCGACCGTTGGCGCCAGCCAGCGCTGCCACCGTCGCGGTGACGGCCAGCGCCAGGACGAACGCAACGCCGAGCGTCAGCAGGCCGAGCACCGGGCGGTCCCAGTACGCCGTCTCCCACCCCACGCCGATCGCCCACAGCGCGAGGTAGGTAAGCGCGGGCGGCCCCTGCCGCGCGCTCACGCCGAACAGCGCCCGGACCGCGAACCAGATCGCCAGCGTGACCCACAGCGTCGTGAAGGTGTCCACCGTCCAGAACTGCGACTGCTGGATCGGGAACGCCGCCAGCCCGTACAGCGTCGCGGCCAGCAGGCCGATCCAGCCGTTGTAGAGCTGCCGCCCCAGCGCGAACAGCACGAGGATCGTCAGCAGGTCCGCGACCGCCGCCACCGTCCGCCCGACGAACTGCGCGCCGTTGTAGCCGGTCCAGTGCGTCGTGGGGTTATAGGTCAGCGCGGCGTCCGGGTCGAACGCCATCAGCGCCTGCTGAATTTCCAACGACAGTTGGTTGCGCGCCTCGCCCGCCAGCCGCACCGTGAACAGCGGGAACTCGCCGTACACGTAAAAGCCCTTGCCGACGTTGTTGGGGTTCAGCGGCGAACAGCTTGCGTCGAAGTAGCCGCCGCGCCCCGCCCGCAGCTCGCCCACCGCCGTCGCCGGGTAGCGCTCGAGGCAGCGCCCAAGCTGGACCGTCGGGTCCTCACGCCGCGCCTCGAACGCGAACGGGCCGTTAAGCAGGGTGACGACCTCCGTCAGGAAGCGCTCGTCGGGGTGCAGGTGTGTGAAATCGTCCCAGTTCTGCGAGTCGAAGCGCAGCCACCCGGCGGCCAGCAGCAGCACGCCCAGCAGGACAAGGCGCAGCGCGGCCATCGGATCGAGCCGCGTGCGCCGGTCGGGGCGCGGCATGGGGCGCTCCGGCGTGGCGGGCGCGGCCTCCGGGAGGATGATCGCCTCAGGCTCTGGCCCGGCGGGGGATCGTGCGTCGAACAAGGACACTCCACCTATCATGCACACTGATGGCCCGCCACCGGATCCGGCGGCAGGCACCGTTTACTCAGTACACGCCCGACGCCGCATTTCCTCACTGCCCGACCTTCAGCGCGGACCCCGGCGCGCGGTAGATCAGGAACTCGCCCGCCAGCTCGCCGTGCGACGTCTCATAAGTATAGCGGTACGTCTCGACCTCGCCGCCGGGCAGCAGCCCCTTCAGGAACGTGATCGTCTCGGCGTCGTCGGGGTGGACCATGACGA
The DNA here is from genome assembly GCA_964526095.1 of uncultured Anaerolineaceae bacterium. GTDB lineage: Bacteria > Chloroflexota > Anaerolineae > Aggregatilineales > Aggregatilineaceae > Aggregatilinea. The sequence goes on from CAZGLU010000461.1 coordinate 2,623, forward strand.
ACACAGGGCGCGTCGGATCGAACTCGTACGCCGTGCCCCGGCTCAACATCACGCGCGTCACGAGGTCGCCCCGCTGCACCAGCCCGTTCGGCCAGCGGATATCGCCCGCCACCGCGCCCAGGATGCGGTGATCGAGCCAGTGCGGGTAGGCCACCATGAACGCGTTGCCGTAGCTGCCCTCGCCCGTCGCGAAATCCCGCAGCGGCGCCGCAATGGCCTGGTACGGCCTCCAGCTATAGCTGTAGTTCAGCCGGTAGTCCTCGAAATAAGCCCGCCAGTTGGACGGCAGCGCCGCGCCCACGACCGCCGCCAGGACCGCCAGCCCCAGCCCGACCCGCACGACGGCGTCCCGCCGCCCGCGCCCCGGCGCCTGCGTGATGCCGTAACCGAGCAGCCCGACCGGCACCGCCGCCAGCAGGTACACCGCCGGGAGCGTGCCGCTCGCCCGCGTGAAGCTCGGGTTCTCGTTGGTGTAGGCCAGCGTCATGGCCGAGGGCAGCAGCATCACCAGCACCGTGACCGGCACCAGCCAGTCCACCGGGTCGCGGCGGCGCACCAGACGCACGCCCCACAGGGCCGCGCCGAGGATCGCCAGCCCGCCCGCGACCGCGTCCAGCGCCGGGCGCGCGTCCGTGTTGGTGATCCACATCCCGTCGCCCTCCCAGTGATACATGCGCAGGGCGTCGCGGTAGTTGTCGAGGAACACGTCGCGGTGCTCCCAGAAATATTCGGCTTGCTCGCGCAGGCTCGGATCGGTGCTGACCAGCGCGCCGGTGTCCGGGTCCTGAACGACGAACGCCTCATCGCCGAACATGCGCCCGCGCGTGCGGTTCCAGAAATAATCGGGGTACAGCTCGGCATAGCGGTACATCGGGATGAACACAGCCAGCGCGATCACCGCCGCCGCCAGCTGCCCGCACGCGAACGCGGCCACCGCCCGGG
>CAZGLU010000462.1:0-3561 GCA_964526095.1 uncultured Anaerolineaceae bacterium
CTACACCCTATCCTACACTCTTTCCCTACACGACGCTCTTCCGATCTGGCCTGTGTTGAGCGTGAGCCTCAGCCCGGACGGGTCGCTGTTGGCCGCTGCGGGTGGTGAGCCGGACGCGGACGCCGGCGCGCTCCAGATCTACGATATCGACGCGCCTCAGAACGCCGCTCTGGTCGCGGAGCTGGCAGGGCACAGCGCCGCGATCGGCAGCGTAGCGTTCTCGCCGGAGGGGCTGTTCCTGCTGTCCGCCAGCGACGATGGCACGCTGCGGATCTGGGGCGTGCCCGCCGGGCAGGAGGCTGACACGCCGCTCGACATACCGGCCGCCACGCCGGAGCTGGTCGATCCGGGCGCGGGGGTGGAATCGCTGCCCGAAGAAGGGGCGGTCGGTTAGCCGCGCCAAAGTGCCATCAGCATGAAGCGGGGCGTCCTGCTGTGGGCGCCCCGGCTTATACTGTCGGACGCAAAAACAGGCGGGGGTTTTCCCGCCTGTTTCCGTCCGGTGGCGCCTCGTGGCGGTCGCCTACGCCTCCTTGCGGCGCTAGCGGGACGTATCCGGCTCCAGCGGCGGCGACAAGGGCCGTTTGACCTGACGGCGCAGCGACCGGCCCTGTCGCAACAGCGCGAGCGGGAAGTAGCTTGCCTGGTACAGCCCTGCCACGCTGGAAAGGTTGCGCATGCCACGCCGGATCTCCGTCACGAACTCGTGCACGACGATGCGGCCCGGCACGTCGCCGGTCTCCTCGACGCGCGTCAGGCGGTAGATCGCGAACAGCCCCAGCACGAACGCGAAGAAAAAGAAGAAGTCCCAGTGCTGGAAGTTCAGCGTTTGGACCGAAAACGCCTGCTCCGGCGCGGTCCAGTTCAATGTGATGGAAAACGACCGCCCCTCGAAGTAGTCCGCGAAGCTGCCGCCGATGATCGGGGCGGTGCTCGCCGCCATCGAGTTCACCAGGCTGCGCGACGCCAGGAAGGCCGTCGCCTGACCGCGCGGGGCCAGCTTCAGGCCCATGTTGCCGGTGGTCAGCGCCACGCCAGCGGTCGAGACGCCCGACGCCAGGTGGATCAACACCAGGAGCGGCACCGTCAGGATGTAGCGGTCCGGCAGGGTGGTGAAGGTCCAACCGATGATGCACAGCACGAACAGGACGGCACAGACGCGCAGCACGGCCTTATTGCTGAACCGGTCGACCAGACGGCCCCACGTCCGCAGCACGAGGATGTTCGTGATCTGGCTGAGCGTGCTCAGGACGACGATGGTCGTCATGCCGAAGCCCAGCCATTGCAGCATGTAGACCGTGAAGAAGGGCGCCGCGAGGTTCACCGCGAAGTTCCACGAGCCTTCAAACACGATCAGGTTGCGAAAGTTCCGGTCTTTGAAGGGCAGGGCCAGCAGGCGCGTGATCCGGTTGCCGGACGGGACCATGCGCGGCTCAGGGATGCGCGCCGTGAACAGAATCACGCCCGCGATGCCCACCACGCCCCCGACGACAAACAGCAGCGAATACCCGGCCAATTCGTGGGCCGGGAAGAGCCGCTGCCACTGATCGACATACACCCCCGCCACGAGGCTCAGCACCATGCCGAGGCTGGCCGCCAGCGCCATGCGCCGCGCGAAGAACGACCCCATGCGCTCCTGCGGCACCACGTCGCGGATCCACGACGCCCAGCTACAGTTGGAGATCGCGGCGAACGCGTTGTGCAGCACCAGCCCGACCAGCAGCAGCGTGAGCACCGTCGTGCCGGAAAAGAGCAGCGGCAGGGCCGCGATCCACAGCCACATCGACCGCGCGACGAGCGTCGCCACGACGGAGATCAGGCGGCGGTTCTGGATGCGCTCGACAAGGTAGATCGCGGGGAACTGCACGAGTTGGGCCAGCGGACCGATCGCCGCCAACAGCCCAATGACGAAGTTCGTCGCGTTCAGCTCCGTGGCGAACGCGACGAGGAAGACGCCCCCGGTGAGGGTCGCCATCACTTGAAACGCGAGGTTCTCGCGGACGATGTTACGCAGGCCGGATTCGATCTCGGCGTTGGTCAGTTCATCTTTAACGTTGAGCTTCATCCTACATGAGGTACCGTGAACTAGGCTATCTGGACGGGATGAATGGCACGGCACCGCCCTCATGTGGCGCAGTTATAGCGCATGGTTTTCAAGAATGCACGTTCTTCATGCTATTTAACACAAAATCCATACACAATATTCCCCTCTCTCAGATGCCGGTCGTATGCGTCCCGTTTCAGCGCGCTTCGGGGAGGGCATCGTCATCACCCGTCATCACCCGCTTCGTCGAGAGGTGACGCGCCGCCCTGCCCCGAAACGCACAGAGGGCCGCCGGAGCCGCCCTCTGTTTGTGTCCGCTTTGCGCAAGCCCTGACGCGGCTATTTGCCCCGGATCGTCCGGATCAGCGCCAGCGTCGAGCGGGTGGCGTCCTCGATAGCCTGGAAGTTCCCGGCCTTCACCCAGTCCTTCTTGACCAGGTTGCTGCCCATGCCCACGCACGCCACCCCGGCGTTGAACCACGCACGCAGGTTATCCTCGTCGGTGGTGACGCCGCCCGTCGGCATGATGCGCGACCAGGGCCGGGGGCCGAGCATGTCCTTGACGAAGCCGGGGCCGCCCACAGCCGTGCCGGGGAAGACCTTCACGATCTCGACGCCCCATTCCTCCGCCCGCGCGATGTCGTTCACGCTCCCGCAGCCCGGCATGTACGCGACCTTATGCCGGTTGCAGACGCGCACGACTTCCTCGTTGAACGTCGGGCCGACCACGAAGTTCGCGCCATACGCCATGTACAGCGCGGCCGTGGGGGCGTCGTCCACCGAGCCTACGCCGATGATCAGATCGGGGTGGGCCGAGGCGCAGTGCTTGTACAGCGCGGAGAACACCTCGATGGCGAAGTCTCCCCGGTTCGTGAACTCCAGCACCCGCGCGCCGCCGTTCGCCAGCGCCGCGGCGATCTGCTTGGCCGTGTCGAGGTCGCTGTTGTAGAACAGCGGCACCATGCCGCCCTCGAGCACGGTATTCAAAACGGTCAAACGGTCAAAACGTGCCACATCCCACTTCCTTTGTTATCGGTCGCCCCTGCTAGACCAGACCGGCCTTCGCGGCGCCCTCACGCAGGAACTTCAGCCCTTCCGCCGCCAACACTTCCGGCGGCTGGTTCGGCGGACGCCAGAGGCACGTCGCCGCCGCGAGGTCCGGGTTGATCGCCGCGAACGATTCGAGCACCAGCGGCCCCTTGTAGTTGGCGTCCTTCAGGCCGCGGAAGACCTCGTCCCAGTTCACCGTGCCGGTGCCGACCAGCCCGCGATGGCTCTCGCTCATGTGGATGTAGCCGAGCACGTCCGCCGCATCGACGATGGGCTGGTAGAAGCCCTCCTCCTCGATGTTCATGTGGTACGTGTCGGCGTGGACCTCGATGTTGCCCGTCCCGATCTCCAGCACGGCCTCACGCGCGTCGGCCAGGACGTTGTACAGGTAGGTCTCGTAGCGGTTGCAGCACTCCAGGGCAGATCGGAAGAGCACACGTCTGAACTCCAGTCACGAGATTCCATCT
>CAZGLU010000463.1:0-3561 GCA_964526095.1 uncultured Anaerolineaceae bacterium
ACAACAACCCCCTATCCTACACTCTTTCCCTACACGACGCTCTTCCGATCTCGCTTGATGCGGGCGATCGGGGAACCGGCGAAGCGCGCGCGGAACGCCTCTGCGTCCAGGGCGAGCAGATCGGCCAGCGGCGGCGCGGCCCGGTCGGCATCGACCGGCCAGAGGTCCGGTTCAGCGCTCGGCTGCACGAACTTCGTGAACGGGCAGACCTGCTGGCACACGTCGCAGCCGTAGACCCAGTTGCCCATCAACGGGCGCAGCTCCGGCGGGATCGTCCCTTTCAACTCGATGGTCAGATAGCTGATGCAGCGCCGCGCGTCGAGGACGTAGGGCCGGGGGAACGCGCCGGTCGGACAGGCATCCAGGCAGCGGCGGCAGGTGCCGCACATCGTCTCGCGGCCCGGCGTGTCGTAGCGGTCCAGTTCCGCCGTCAGCATGATCTCGCCCAGGAACATATAGGACCCGCGCCGGGGGTGGATCAGCATCGTGTTCTTGCCGACGAAGCCCAGCCCGGCCTGCTGCGCGTGGCTGCGTTCCAGCACGGCGCCGGTATCGACGTAGACGCGGGCCTGCACGTCGGCCCCCGCCTCCTCGCGCAGCCAACCCGCGAGGCGCTCCAGGCGCGGCGTCATGATGTCGTGGTAATCCACGCCCCAGGCATAATTCGAGATCCGCCCGCGCCGGGGGTCGCGCAGCACGGCCTCCGGCACCGCGTTCGTGCCGTACTCCAGCGCGACGATCACCAGCGAGCGCACGCCGGGCAGGATCACGTTCAGGTCCTGGCGCCGCGCGAGGCGGTCCGGGCGGGCCATGTAGCCCATCTCGCCGTGCATCCCGGCCTCGACCCAGCGCAAGTAAGCGTCCAGCGTGGGCGATGGTGCGGCGGGGATGGCGCCGACCTGGGAGAAGCCCAGCGCGGCGGCCTGATGGCGGATCGAGTCGTAGGAAAAGCGCATTGTGCGAGTTGTTGCGTTTGCCGATAAACAGGTTATACACGTCCCGGAGAGCCGGATCAAGGCCGGTCGTGGCGCGCATCGACGTTCAGGAGGGGGAATCTTATGCGACAGGTACTGATCACGAAGGCGGGGCCGCCGGACGTGCTGCGCGTCATCGAGGTCCCCCTTCCCCAGCCGAAACCCGGCGAGGTGCGGATCGCGGTCGAGGCGATCGGGGTCAACTTCGCGGACCTGGTGGGCCGGTTGGGCCTGTACCCTGACGCGCCGAAGCCGCCCTACGTGCCCGGCTACGAGGTGACGGGCACGATCGACGCCGTGGGCGACGGCGTGGACGAGGCGCGGTGCGGCGAGCCGGTGATCGCGCTGACGCGCTTCGGCGGCTACAGCGAGGCGGTCTGCGTGCCGGAAAAGCACGCCATCCGCCGCCCACCCCAAATGACGCGCGAGCAGGCGGCGAGCTTCCTGGTGAGCTACCTGACGGCCTACGCCGCGCTGGTGGTCATGGCCGGGATCAAGCCGCACGAACACGTGTTGATCCAGGCGGCGGCGGGCGGCGTGGGGTTGGCCGCGATCGACATCTGCCGCGTGTACGGCGCGACGATCTACGGCACGGCCTCGCCCGGCAAGCACGACTTCCTGCGCGCGCGCGGCGTCCACCACCCGATCGACTACCGGCACCAGGACTTTGAGCGTGAGGTCAAGCGGCTGACCGGCGGGCGCGGCGTCCAGATCGCGCTGGACGCCATCGGCGGGCGGTCGTGGGCCAAGAGCTACCGGGCGCTGTCACCCGCCGGGCGGCTTGTGATCGGCGGGGTCACGTCGCTCACGCCGCGCGCCCGCCGCTCGATCCGGGCGCTGGCACGTTTCGTGCTGGCGACGCCGTGGCTGCGTTTCAACCCGGTGGTGCTCGCCAACGACACCAAGGGCGTGCTGGGCATCAACCTGGGGCGGCTGTGGGACGAGGAGGCTATGCTGCGGGAGTGGATAGCGCAGCTTATGGCGTGGTATGATGCGGGGCGGCTCACCCTGCACGTGGACCGCACGTTCCCACTGGCCGAGGCTGCCGAGGCACACCGCACCCTGCACGCGCGGCAGAACATCGGCAAAGTCGTGCTGATCCCGTAGCCGCCGCGCCGCACCGGCAACGAGGCGTCAGGCGTCCGAATTGGCCAGCAGCGCGTTCACAGCCTCGCGGAAGGTGTGCATGTCCACCGGCTTCTTCAGGAAGTGATCCGCCTCAAGCTGCGTCGCGATGCGTTCAGCATGGGGATGCGCTGAGACGACCAGCACCCGCAGGTCCTTCAGCTTCTTGGTGCTGCGGATCCAGCCCAGCACCGCATCCCCGGCCGCGACGGGCATCATCAGGTCCAGGATAACAAGGTCCGGCTGAACGTCGCGCAGCCGGTAGAGCGCGTCCAGCCCGTCCGGCGAGCCGAGCACCTCATGACCCATGCGCGTCAGCACCCGCGTCAGCAGGTCCTGAAGCTCCAGGTCATCCTCCACGATCAGAATTGTCGCCATAATGGTCCGACCCCGTGAGGACACACCCACCCGGAGCCAATTCTATGCAGGCCGCCGGGCGACCGCAACCCGCAAAGATGAAGATCGTATCGGCGGCTATTCGCCAAGCGCGGCCTGTAACCGCTTGGCCGACGGGTCATGCAGGATGGTATACAGACGGTGCGCCTCGTCATAACGCCGCCGCGCCAGGGCTGCGTCGCCCCGCGCCTGTGCGACGTCCCCCAGCACCGCGAGCGCGTCCGCCAGCCCCTTACGGTAGCCCATGCGCCGCGCGGCGGACTCCGCCTGCCCTGCAAGCTCCTCCGCCCGGTCGAGGTCGCCGCGCTGCACGTACAGCGTCCCCAGCCGCGCCTGCGCGCGCGCCAGCGTCTCCGGGTCGTGGTGCGTGGTGCTCTTCTCGATCGCGCTCTGGTACAGCGCCTCGGCCTCGTCCAGCCGCCCCATTGCGACGAGCGTCTCGCCCAGGTCGGCCTGGAACAGCGCCAGCCAGCGGTCGTCACCCAGCGCGTTCGCCGCTGCGATCGCCTGCTGGTGCAGGTTGCGGGACGTCTCGTAATCCTTCAACAGAAAGTAGGTCCGGCCCAGGTTGTTGGTCTGGACCGCGACCATCAGCTTGTCGTCCAGGGCGCGGCTGATCTTCAGGGCAGGCTCCAGCTTGCCGAGCGCGCCCTGGGGCCGCCCTGTCAGGTTGAAGAACCAGCCGAAGTTGCCCAGGCGTAGGCTTTCGGCGTGTGCGTCGCCCGTCTCGCGTGCGATCTGGATCGACTCCTCGTAGAAGGCGTGCGCGGTCTCCACGTCGCCCAGGTCGGTGTAGAGCGTCGCCGCGTTGGAGAGCACCAGCCCGCGTGTCGGCGCGTGCTGGACGTAGTTCAACAGGCGCAGCGCCTTCTCGTACTCGTCCAGCGCCGCCTTGAACTCGCCGTGGGACTTGCGCAGCCGCGCGATGTCGCAGTGAAGCTGCGCGCGCTGCGCGTAGGCATCGTCCGGCAGGCCCTCCAACGCCTGCTGCCAATAGTCCAGCGCGCGTTCCAGGTCGCCCGTTTCAGCCGTCAGGTTGCCCATCAGGTGCAGCGCCTCAGCGAGA
>CAZGLU010000464.1:0-3551 GCA_964526095.1 uncultured Anaerolineaceae bacterium
CGGTCCGTGCGCCGGGCGTGGGCCAATCCCTGCCGCGCGGGTAGGTGTGGGCTGGACAGGGCTGGCGAAGTGGGCTAAGGTTCAGTATAAACGGGATGCCGCCCGGCAGGGGCGGTTAACTGTTTCTGGCGACCCGAATCCCGGCTGGACTGACCCATGTCTGAACAACCCACACCTTTGCTAGATAAACTCGTCGCGCTGTACGGGCCGGTCGATGGGGCGGCTGCGCACGCCCGGCTCATGAACGCCCTCGATGCCTTTCGCGCCGCGAACCCGCACCTGGGCCGCCGCGTGGACCCCGCCGAGCGCGTCACCGAGCGCGATGTGATGCTGATCACCTACGGCGATTCGCTGGTTGAGCCGGGGCGACCGCCGCTGCAAACGCTCCGCGAGTTCGCCCTGCGCCACCTGAAAGGCATCGTCTCCGCGATCCATGTGCTGCCGTTCTTCCCCTATTCGTCGGACGACGGCTTCTCCGTGATCGACTATATGGCGGTCAACCCCGCGCTGGGCGATTGGGACGACGTCGAACGGCTGGGCGCCGACTTCAAGCTCATGTTCGACGCGGTGATCAACCACGTCTCTGCGGAAAGCGCCTGGTTTCGCGGCTTCCTCGCTGGGGACCCGCAGTACGAAAACTTCTTCATCACCGTCGATCCCGGCACGGACCTGTCCGGCGTGGTGCGACCGCGTAGTTTGCCCCTGCTGACCGCCGTGCAGCGCGGCGGGGAGACGGTCCACGTCTGGACGACGTTCAGCGAGGACCAGGTGGACCTGAACTTCTGCGAGCCGGAGGTGCTGCTGCGCATCATCGACGTGCTGCTGTTCTACGTGGCGCGGGGGGCCAGCTTCATCCGTCTGGACGCGATCGCGTATATGTGGAAGATGCCCGGTACGCCTTGCATCCACCTGGAGCAGACGCATACCGTGATCCGCCTGTTCCGCGAGCTGCTCGACCTGGTGGCGCCCTCGGTCGCACTGATCACCGAGACGAACGTCCCGCATGAGGAGAACGTTTCCTACTTCGGCGACGGGTCGAACGAGGCGCAGCTTGTCTACCAGTTCACCCTGCCGCCGCTGACGCTGCACGCCTTCGCCAGCCAGGACGCCACGCGCCTCAGCACGTGGGCCGCGACGATCCGGAACCCCTCCCCCAGCGCGACGTACTTTAACTTCACGGCCTCGCACGACGGGATCGGCGTCCGCCCGGTGGAGGGCATCCTGACCGGGGACGAGGTCGCAGCGCTGGTCGAACAGGTGCAGGCGCACGGCGGGGCGGTGTCGTACAAGGCCAACAGCGACGGCTCGCAAAGCCCCTACGAGTTGAATATCACCTACTTCGACGCGCTCTCCAACCCGGCGGGCGACGAGCCGCTTGATCTTCAGGCCCGGCGCTTCATCGCGTCCCAGGCGATCCAACTGGCGTTCGTGGGCATGCCGGGGATCTACATCCACAGCCTGCTCGGCTCGCGCAACTGGAACGCGGGCGTCGCGCAGACCGGGCGGCTGCGCTCGATCAACCGCGAGCGCCTCGCCATTGCCGAGGTGGAGGCGGCGCTGGCCGACCCGGCCTCGCTGCGCAGCCGTGTCTTCACCGCGTACCGCGACCTGATCGCGGTGCGCATCCGCGAGAAGGCGTTCCACCCGAACGGCGCGCAGGCGGTGCTGCACCTCGACCCGGCGCTGTTCGCCTTGCTGCGGACCTCCCCGGACGGCGCGGAGCGGATCCTCGCCGTGACCAACGTCGCCAACCGCACCGTGACGCTCGACCTCGGCGCGGCGGGCCTGCCGGACGTCCGCGCCTACCGCGACCTGATCGGCGGGATGCGCTTCGCGGCGGATGCGGCGCTTGAGGTCGCGCCGTATCAGGTGTTATGGCTCAAAGCAGAGTCCGAGTAAGGGAGGAACGATGCGGATCGGGTTCGTCGCCACGCGGATCGCCGGGCTGGACGGCGTCTCATTGGAGATCCCCAAGCTCGCACACATCCTGCGCGAGATGGGGCATGAGAGTTTTTACCTCGCGGGGGAATTGGGTGCCTTCGCCCAACCGGGCATGGAGGTCCCCACGTTCCATTTTAAGGACCCGGAGGCTGTGGCGCTGCACGACGAGGCGTTTTCCGGCGTCGAGGAGTCGCGCACGCTGTACCGGCGCATCGCGCGGGCAGCCGAGCCGCTGAAGGCGGCGCTGTATGAGTTCGCGGACCGCTACCAGCTTGACTGGATCATCACGCAGAACGCGCAGGCGATCCCGATGCAGATCCCGCTCGGCGTCGCGCTGCGGGACTTTATTGACGAGACGCACATCCCCACGCTGGCGCACTGCCACGACTTCTACTGGGAGCGCGACCGCTTCATCGTGAACCGCATCCCGGATATTTTGCAGACCGCGTTCCCGGCGGAGGGTACGTCGATCCGCGTGGCGGTGATCAACACGGCCATGCAGCGCGAGCTGTACACGCGGCGGCGGATCCATGCGACGGTGCTGCCGAACATCTTTGACTTCGAGACGCCGCCCCCGCCGCCCGACGCCTACAGCGACGGCCTCCGCGCCGACCTGGGCATCGGGGCGGGCGACCGGCTGATCCTCCAACCGACGCGCATCATCCGCCGCAAGAACATCGAACGTGCCGTTGAGTTGGTGCGCTTGATGCAGGAGCGCGACCCGGCCCGGCGCTACGTCCTGGTCGTGACGGGCTACGCGGGCGACGAGACGGACACGTACTACGAATGGCTGCTGCATCAGGTCGAGATCAACGGGGTGGAGGCACGCTTCATCGGGGACCGCATTGCGGAGCAGCGCGGCGTGCGCGACGGCCATAAGCTCTACACGCTGTGGGACGTCTACCCGCAGGCGGACCTGATCAGCTACCTCAGCTCCTACGAGGGCTTCGGCAACGCCCTGCTGGAGACGATCTACTTCCGCAAGCCGCTGGTGGTCAACGCGTATATCCCCTACCGCTCGGACATCAAGCCCGCCGGGGTGCATGCCATCGAGATCCGCGAGGAGGTGACACCTGCCACCGCCGACGCGGCGCTGGCGCTGCTCGATGATCCCGCTGCTGTGGAGCAGATGGTGGAGCACAACTACCGGGTGGCGCTGGACCACTTTTCATACCGGGCGGTGCGGCCCATCCTAAGCCGCCTGCTGGACGCCTGACCCGTGCAGCCCGGCCCCTTCGCCGGGCTGTTTTTCGCCTGCCGCCCCGCGTTCGCCGTTTCTTAAGCCTAACTCAAGCATAATTTGTTGACTTCCAAATCGTTTTGGATTATCGTGAAAGTTGAATGAAAACGTTTTGGAAGACTTTTGACCGTGAAAGTTACGCTCAAGACGATTGCGGAAGAAGCCGGGCTTTCGGTAACCACCGTCTCCCGCGCGCTGGGCGGCTATGCCGACGTCAACGAGGAGACGCGCAACCGCATCATCGAGATCGCTGAGCGCCTCGGTTACCAGCCCAACCTCACCGCACGCCACCTCCGCAGCAAGTTCACCGACACGATCGGCATGGAGATCGGAAGAGCGTCGTGTAGGGAAAGAGTGTAGGATAGGGTGT
>CAZGLU010000465.1:0-3541 GCA_964526095.1 uncultured Anaerolineaceae bacterium
GGTTGCGGTCGGTTCCGGCGTATCGGTTTCGGTTGGCTCCGGTGTGTCGGTGTCGGTCGCGGTCGGTTCCGGTGTGTCGGTGTCGGTCGGCTCCGGCGACGGCGTGTCGGTATCCGTCGCGGCCGCGCTCGGCGTCCGCGAGGGACGCGGCGTGCTGGTGTCAGTTTCGGTCGGCGTGGACGTCCGGAGCGGGAGCGGCGTATCCGCCGGGAGCACGGCCACGGCGGTCGCCTCCTCCGTCTCAGCCGGTACCGGCGACGCCAGGGTGATCAGCGGGACCGGGTCCTGGGGCGGCTCCGTGGTGGCGGCGTCCGGTTCGGGCGTCGTCGTGGCTGGCGTGCGGATGGGGCGCGGCTCGTCCGTGCCCGTCGCGGTGGGCTGCGGCGTGCGGCTCGGTTCCGGGGTGTCTGTCGCGGTTGGTTCGGGTGTCGGTAAAGCCTCCTCCGTCTCGGGGAGGGTGGCCGTAGGCGTGCGCGTGGGTACCGCTGTGGTCGGAGTGGGCGAAGGCGAGGGCGAGGCTTCAACCTCCTCCGTGGCAGGCACAACGGTGGGCGTGGATGCGCCCGCGACCGCCGTATTCGTGCGATCCCCGGCGGGCAGTTCGCCGTCGCCGTTGCTGCTTAACGTGAGGATCACGCCGAACGTCAGCGCCAGCGCCAGCGTCCCGATTGCGGCGATGGCGACGACCAGCTCACTCCCTCGATCACGGCGGCGCTGCATGGCGTTATCCCTCCTTCGACGCGCTCGGTTCGGGCGTCAGCGGGATGATGAACTGGAAGGTGCTGCCCTTGCCCAGTTCCGTCTCAAACCAGATCGGGCCGTTGTGGGCTTCGATGAGCGCCTTGGCGATGGACAGGCCGACCCCCGTATCGCCCAGACCCTCGATCAGCGGGTTGTCGGCGCGGTACAGCCGCCGGAAGACGCGGCGCTGTTCGTCGGGCGGGACCCCGCCGCCCTGGTCCGTCACCGCCACGTAAATGCCGTCGAGCGCCTCCGCGACGGGGGCGATGTCCTGGCTGAACGGCGGGATGAACCCGCGCTCGTACCGTGCGGTGATGACCACCTCGCTTTCCGGGGGCGAGGCGAGGTAGGCGTTGGACAGCAGTTGGGTGATGACCTGCTGCATCGCGTCATGATCGGCGCGCAGCGGGGGCAGCGAGTCGGCAAGGTTGAGGTGCAGCGTGATCGCCTTCTCGCGGAACTGCGCCCCGGCGGCGGTGATGGCGTCTTCGATCACGGCCAGCATGTCGATCGTCACGGGCTGGAGCTTGAAGTCCTCCGCGTCCAGCGCCGTGATGCTGACGAGGTCCTCCACGAGGTTGTTCAGGCGGTTGATGTTCGCCTGCACGCGCTCGAGGAACTGGCGCTGAAGCTGGCCGAGGATGCCCACCGACTCCGCCAGCAGCAGGTCGGTGTAGCCCATGATCGAACTCATGGGCGTGCGAAGCTCCTGCGCGAGCGAGAGGATGACGTCGGCGTTCTCCGGCGCGATCGGCTTGGTCAACTGCGTGGTGGAGCCGGACGCGCCACGGGCCTGCTGGTGGTCGAGCAGCGCGAGCTTCTGCTGGGCCTCGTCCAACTGCGCCTTGAGCGCCTCGCGTTCGTGCGTCAGCTCGTCGATCATGGTCTTCAACTGCCCGACGCCGTCCGCGCCAAGCTGGTCCAGCAGCTCACGGTTGCCCTCCACGCGCGCCAGCAGTTGATCGCGCTCGGTTTGCAGCGCGGTGCGTTCGGCCAGCAGGCGGTCGCGCTCGGCCTCCAGGCTCGCACGCTCGCTGGTGGCCTTTTGGCGCTCCGCGTTGGCCGCCTGTAGCTCGGACATCATCTCGTCCATCTCGGCTTGCAGGCCGCTCAACTCGCCCAGCAGGCGCGTGCGGTGGTCCAGCCACGCCTCGCGGGCCCGCAGCAGTTCGTCGCGTTCGGCCCGCGTCGCGTCGCGCTGCTTGAGTAGCGCCTCGCGATCGGTCGCCAGACGGCGTACCTCCGCCTCCAGCGCCGCGATTTTGGCCTCGCGCTCCGCCTCGCGCTCCAACTGGTCGGTGAGCTTCTTGCGCTCCATCAACAGCAGGTCGCGCTCCTGGGCCACCTTCTCGGCGCGCGTCTTGTAGAACTGGCGCTCCTCCGTCAGATGGCCGAGCGTCTTGGCGAGCGCGAGCGGCCCGCCCTCGATGCCGAGCGCCTCAAGCTGGCGGTAGACGCTGTCCAGCTCCGCCTTCATCTGCTCGCGTTCCTGCGTGAGCCGGACCTTATCCTCAGTCAGTTCGTCGAGCATGGCGCGCAGCGTCGTGGGGACCGCCGTCTCACGCGCCTGACGGATGTCCTCAAGCTGGCGCTCCAGCTTGGCTTTCTGGACCTGCAATTCGTCGCGCTCGCGGCGCAGCGTCTCGATCATCGAGGCGTACACGTCCTCGTCGCCCTCAGCCGTGGCGCTGACGAGGCTGGCCTGCGCCTCCTGCAACGCCTGCGAGAGCAGTTCGCGCTCGGCGGCAAGCTGCTGCCGTTCCTTGGACAGCGCCTCGATGCGCTGTGAGATAGTCAGGGCCTCGTCGCCGTCGGCCAGCAGTTGGGCCATGCGGCTGCGTTCGTAGTCCAGTTCAACCTGGAGGTCGCGTACCATGCGGCTGAGTTCCGCGATCTGCTCCTGGGCCAACTCAAGGCTCGCCTGCATCTCATGGCGGGCCGCCAGCACGCTTTCCCGGTCGATCTCGTCCGGCGACGCCCCTTCGACGATGGCCTGGATCGCGCGGTCCTCGGCCTCGAAGCGCGTGCGGTGCGCGGCCCGGCTCAACAGCAGCAGCCGCGCGGCGATCGGCGCCAGCCCTTCGAGCAGGCTGTGCTCGCTCTCGGTCATCTCCCGGTTGGTGTAGGGCAGCGCCACGACCAGGATGCCGACGATGTTGCTGTTGCGCGTGAGCGGCTGGATGTAGGCCGGGCCGACCTGGTTGATGTCGAGGCGGGTGTACAGGTCCACCAACTCGTCCAGGTTGCGGTCGGGGTACAGGGGGCGCTGGACCTTCTGCTCGATCGCGTTGACGACGGTCGGCTGCTCCTCCAGGTTCAGCGCGAGGCCGGGGATGTGGCGCTGCTGGATGTTATCGTACGCCGCGATGATGTCCGCCCAACTGTCGTCCTCGTACGAGATCAGCGCCGCGATGTCGGCCTTCAGCACGGACGCCACCGACACGACGATCTGGCGCGGGATGCTGTCCGGGTCCTCCTTTTCCAGCATGAGGCCCATGGCCTTGAGCAGCGCCATCGACTCGCTGGTGGGCAGGAACGGGGCCTGCGGCGCGCGCCCGGCGGGTTCCGGCGGGATCGGTGCGGCGGCCTGGGGCCGGGACACGGCGACGGCGTACTCCGAGATCTCGTCGATGACGGCGGTCAGGCGGTCGACCACCAGCCGGTACACGACCGTGACGACCATCGGCATCGCCGCCAGGAAGCCCAACCGCAGCGCGCCGGAGGCGTTGCCCTCCAGGTTGTCGCCGCTCATGAGCAGCACGGTATAGGCGTACCCCGCCAGCAGGAACAGGAAGAACAG
>CAZGLU010000466.1:0-3522 GCA_964526095.1 uncultured Anaerolineaceae bacterium
CTCCACCCTATCCTACACTCTTTCCCTACACGACGCTCTTCCGATCTGGGACGTACGTCGTCCAGGCGTAGTCGGGTAGATGTCGGCACGCGCCACGCCCCCGGCGCGTGCCCCTCTTGACAGCCGCCCGGCAAACTGCTACGATGCTCACACCAGTGGGCCTGTAGCTCAATTGGGAGAGCGCTACAATCGCACTGTAGAGGTCAAGGGTTCGAGTCCCTTCAGGTCCACCATCCGTAGCAACCACGGCCCGCCGCGTCCCGGTGGGCCTTTTGATCCCGGCGCGGGCGTTGTACAATCGCCCCCGGTAGCGGACCATGCAGCGAAAGGAACCGGGATGCGAGCCGTCGTGCAGCGCGTGAGTGAGGGCAGCGTGACCGTCGATGGGCAGGTCGTGGGCGCGATCGAGCAGGGGTACGTGATCCTGTTGGGCGTCGGGCACGGGGATGGCGAGGACCAGGCGCGTCGGCTGGCGCAGAAGATCGCTGGGCTGCGCGTCTTCGAGGACGAGCAGGGCAAGTTCAACCGCTCCCTGCTGGACGTTGGGGGCGGGTGCCTGGTCGTGTCCCAGTTCACGCTGTACGCCGACGCGCGGCGGGGGCGCCGCCCCAGCTTCACGGACGCCGCGCCGCCCGACGTGGCCGAGCCGCTGGTGGCGCGCTTCGCGGCGCTGCTGCGCGAGGCGGGCGTGCCGCGCGTTGAGATGGGCGTCTTCGGCGCGCGGATGCATGTCACGATCCACAACGACGGCCCGGTGACGATCTGGCTCGACACGGACGATCTTTAAGACGTGTTACGCGCTGCCTGGGCGACCTCACCCCGCTCGCATTCGCTCGCTGCCCCTCTCCAATCAAGTTGGAGAGGGGCGAAAAGCCAGTTTCAACGTTGTCGTGTAGGGGCGGGTTTCGGAACCCGCCCGGCCCTTCTTGACCCGGCCCTTCTCGATTGAAGGGGGCGCGGGGGATAAGGTGCCCCGCCCGCCCACATCCCACCTTGACACCCGCCTCGCCCGTCTTTACAATCTCGGTATTGAAAAACCTTTTCAGTTAACCGGGCGATCCGTGTAGATGGGCAGGTGAATCGATGCACCCCTCGTTTGACGCGCTTGCGGAGCGATTCCGCGCGGACGGGCATAAGCTGACGCAGCCCCGCCGTGCGATCCTGCGGGCGATGCTGCACACCAGCAAGCCGCTCTCCCCGGCGGAGATCCAGACGCGCGGCCATGACTACTGCGCCGACCTCGGACTGGTGACGGTCTACCGCACGCTGGAGTTGATGGAGGACCTCGGCATGGTGCGCGCCGTGCACATCGCGGACAACTGTCACGGCTACGTGCTGGCGACGCCCGGCCACACGCACCATCTGGTGTGCGAGGAGTGCCACGCCGTCGTCGAGATCGAGGGGTGTGCGTTGGGCGACTTCCTGGACTCCGTCGCGGAGCGCACCGGGTACGCCATCACCGGGCACTGGCTGGAGATCAGCGGCCTCTGCCCCGAATGCCAGGACGGGTGACCATGCGCGGCGTGAACTGGACGCAGAGGGCTTGCGGCGTGGTGGCGTGGGGCATCCTGGCGCTGGCCGTCGCGTTCCCGCGTCCGGCGGCCCCGGCCCTCGCGCAGACGGACCGCCCCCACGTCGTGGCGAGCTTCAGCATCCTGGCGGACGTCGCGGCGCAGGTGGCGGGCGACGCGGCGGACGTCGCCTCGCTGATCCCGGTGGGCGGCGACCCGCACGCCTACAACGCGTCGGCGCGCGACGTGGCGACCCTCAGCGACGCGGACCTGGTGCTGGTCGTCGGCATGAACTTCGAGGAAGGGCTGCTGCCCGAGCTGGAGGAGGCCTCCGGGGATCGCCTGCGCGTCGTGTCGGGCTGCGTGCCGGTGCGCCCGGTCGTGGGCGAAGCTCCTGGGGGCGAGGCGCCGGTCGATGCCGACCTGCCCGCCCCCTGCGCGGACCATCTCGCCGCCGTCGCCGCCGCGTTCGAGACGGACGCCGCCGCGCTGACCGCTGGCACGCTCGGTCCCCTGAGCGCCGTCGAGTGCGCGGGCGACGCGCACGGGCACGACGAGGCGGAGGGCTGCGACCCGCATGTGTGGACCGACCCGGCGAACGTGGCGCTGTGGGCGCTGGCGATCCGCGATGCGCTCTCCGAACTGGACCCGGCCCATGCTGAGATGTACGCCGCTAACGCCGAGGCATACCTCGGCGAGCTGGCGGCGCTGGACCGGGATGTGCGCGCCCTGGTCGAGTCGATCCCGGCGGAGCGCCGCCGGATCGTGACCAACCACCTCGCGTGGAATTACTTCGCGGCGCGCTACGGGCTGGAGGTCGTCGGCGTGGTGCTGCCCGGCGGCGGGACGGCGGCGGAGCCTTCCGTGCAGGAGGTGCTCGCCCTGATCGCGCTGGTCGAGGAGCAGGACGTCCCCGCCATCTTCACCGAGACGACGGTCAGCCCTGGGCTGGCGGAGCAGGTCGCCGAGGAAACCGGGGCGGAGATCGTCCAGCTTTACACCGGCTCGCTCAGCGCGCCAGAGGACGAGGCGGGCACCTACCTTGAGTTCCTGCGCTACAACGCCGCCGCGCTGGCGGATGCGCTGCGCTGACTGGCGCGTAATGGGAATAGAGTTGAGGCGAAGACGGAATGATGGTTGAACGCACCGCACCTGCATTGACGCAGCCGCGCGCCGCCCCTGTAGAGGCCGTGCCGGTCCTGCCGGGGCCGCGCGTCATGACCGTGAGCGACCTCGCGGCGGGCTACAACGGGGATCGCGCCGTGGAGGGCATCTCGTTCGAGGTGGCCGCCGGGGAGCGCGTGGGCATCATCGGGCCGAACGGCGCGGGCAAGTCCACGCTGCTGAAGGCGATCGTGGGGCTGCTGCCCCACCGGGGCGCGATCTCGATCCAGGGCGCGACCTGCGACCAGAGCCACACGATGGTCGGCTACGTGCCGCAGTACGAAGCCATCGACTGGCGCTTCCCGGTGACGGTGTGGGACGTCGTCATGATGGGCCGCGCGCGGCAGATCGGCTACGTGCTGCCGCCCCGCCGACGCGACCGCGAGGCCGTGCGCGACGCACTGGCCCGTGTCGGCATGTGGGAGCTGCGCAAGCGGCAGATCGGGGAGCTGTCCGGCGGGCAGCGGCGGCGCGTCTTTATCGCCCGCGCGCTAGCGCAGCAGGCGAGCGTCCTGCTGCTGGACGAGCCGTTCAGCGGCGTCGATGCCCAGGCCGAGGCGGACATCTTCCGGGTGCTCGACGTGCTGCGCGAGGAGGGGATCGCCGTGCTGCTGGCGACGCACAACCTCGTGCAGGCCGCCACCCACTTCGACAAGCTGCTGATGCTGGCGCGCGGCCGCCTGGTGGCGTACGGCCCCCCGGCTGAGGTCTACACACCCGCCAACCTGGTGCGGACCTTTGGCGACCGTATCGCGCTCTGGCAGGACGGCGAGCAGTTCGTCGTCGTGGCCGATAAGTCCAGATCGGAAGAGCACACGTCTGAACTCCAGTCACGAGATTCCATCTC
>CAZGLU010000467.1:0-3517 GCA_964526095.1 uncultured Anaerolineaceae bacterium
ACCGGCGGGCATCCGCGCCCCGGCGGGCACCGAGCGATCCCCTTCGGGGTATTGCAGGATGTCGCCGTTCGGCTCCGGCTCGGTGTTGAACAACCCCGGCACCAGGACCGGCGTGCCGTCGAAGGTGGTCCATTCCTTCCAGTTCTCGTTCTTGAAGCCGAAGAAATTTTTAGGCGAGCTGACGCCAACCACGTCGCCACCGAGGGCTTCGAGCAGGTCAAGCCCGATCTCACCCAGCATCTGGTACGGCTCGATGACCTTGACCGGCGTGCCCGGCGCGTCCAGGCCCAGCGCCTGACGGAGCAGGTACACCGAGTTGACCTGCATCCCGGTGGTGCCGCTGCTGCCCAGATCCAGCGGGACGCGGTCCGGCTCCTGATGGTTGAGCGCCAATTCAACGCGCTCGCGTGACGTTAACATAAGCATCTATCCTTTAATCGCTAATCGCTCAGGTAATCGCTCAAAGCTGCCTAAAAACAGCACCGTTCAAACGCCGTGACGGCCCCGGCGTGCAGAGGCGTGCGGCGCAGCGTGACGGGAACCTCCCCCAGTATAACGCCAACAACACGGTTGCGAACAAACGGCGCCCCTGCCGGGGATGACAGGGGCGCCGGTAATCAGCGGGGAGTGCAGTGCGTGCGGTTTAACGGTAGCCCTGCTCGATCAGCGAGGCGATCTCACCGATGTTGTCGGGCGTCACAACACCCACGCCGGTGTTGATGTGCAGGCCAGGGATCTTATAGTGGTAGGTCAGCCAGATCTGCAGCACGGGGAAGTAACCCTGCAGGAACAGCACCTGGTCGAACGTGGCGCTGATGTAGCCCTCCTGGACGCCAGCGACCGTGGCAGGCGAGAGGTCGATGCCGCCGACGATGATCTCGCCCGGCTCGTAGCCCGCGCCCTTGAGCACGTTTATCAACGCGGCGGTGATGTTGCCGTGCTGCGTGCCGATCGCCTTCAGGTTCGGATGCGACTCAAGGTAGGCGGTCAGGATCGGGGTTGCCAGCGAGGTGTCGGAGTCGACTTCCTGGGAGACGTCAAGCGTATCAACGATCACGCCCGCCTCTTCCAGCGCGTCCTTGATGCCCTGCGGGCTGCGGCTGCGGAGTTCCTGGTGCCAGATGTCGTAGACCAGGGCCTCGTCACCCGGCTGGAGGCCAGCGGCGACCATCGCCTGGCCGGTCAGGTAACCACCCTCGTACAGGTCAGCACCGGCATAGCCGAAGCCATACGCCTGATACTTCGGTTCAAGGGTCGGGAAGGGGTTGTTGCCGCTGGTGACGATGATGCCACGGCTGATCGCCTCCTCCACGAGGGGCGCGAAAGCGTCTTCACCGGGGTGCCCCATGATGACGATGCCATCCGGATCCGCGGCGAGGGCCTCGTTGAACTGGTTGATCATCGTCTGCACGTCCCAGCTCGCGTACTGTTCGTGCAGCTCGATGCCGAGGGCTTCAGCAGCGGCCCGCGCGCCGAGGGTCCGACCGAGCGTGGTGCCGTCACCCTGCGTACCACCCATCTGCATGTAGACGACGATGCGATCGTCGTCGTCCTGGGCAGACGCGACGGGTACCAGGGCCATCATGACCACGGTCAAAACGACGAGCATAGTAATTAAGCGTTTCACGTCTAACTCCTTTTCTGTCAAGCCTTTAGGTCTGGGTTGTGCCGGTCAACACTCCGTACAATGCCCGCCCTATCACCTCCCTTCCATCGGCCTCCGCGGAGTTCCACTTCCTCGAAACACCTTAATCCCCACCATCCGGCGGGAGGCCGCTTTCACGCGCGTAGCCGCTCGACCTGACGGGCAAGCCCCAATGGCGGAGACGGTCGGAGATCGCGCCGATCTGACCGTTCGCGATCAGCGTGTTGAGGATGATCGAGCCGCCCATGACAAGGCCCTGCACCAACTGGACCCAGAAGCCGCTGATCCCGGTCGCCACGACGCCAGCCTCCAACGAGCCGATGATGTACGACCCGAAGAAGGTACCGGCGATCAGGCCCACGCCGCCGGCGATCGAGGTGCCGCCGATGAAGACCGCGGCCATCACCGGCAGCAGCATGCCCTGGCCCTGGGTGGGGTAAAAGACCCGCACCTCCAGCGTGAGGATCACCCCGGCGAACGCGGCGATGACGCCCATCATGGTGAACAACTGGATGCGGGTCGCCTCAACGTTGATACCCATCACGCGGGCGACGTTGGCGTTATCCCCGATGAACATGACGGCCTCACCGAACTTGTGGCGGTTGAGGATGAACCACAGGACCACCGCCAGCGCCAACGCCCACAGCGCCTGGACCGGGATGCCGATCCGCCCACGCGCCGGGTCCGGGATGATGCCGTAGATGCGGCCCACAAACAGGGTGTGAATGGCGTTGTTCTCGATGGTGGCGAGCGCCGCCTGGAGGCCACCGGCCAGCAGGACCGTGACGCCGTACCATAAGAACTGTGCCGCCAGCGTGACCATAATCGAGGGGACGCCCACCTTGGCAACGATCACACCGTTGATATAGCCGACCATCCCCCCGGCGAGCAGGGCGAGGAACAGGCCCGCTACCGCAGCCAGGGAGGGGTCCACCGTATCGTTTAAGTTGGTGAAGGTCCAGGTGAAGACATACCCCGCAAACGCAACGACCGCCGGGAAACTGAGGTCGATCTCACCCGCCGTGATGATGAAGGTCAGCCCCAGGCCGAGGATCAGCGGCGGCGCGACCGTTTGCAGGAACGACATGTAAATGCGCCACCCCAGGAACACGTCGGGGGCCGTGATCATGAAGACGAGGATAAGCACTACCAGGACCGCCGCGACCGGCAGCCCTTCCACTTTGGACAATGTCTTAAGGATCGAACGTGCCCGTGTCATGATTCGCTTCTGTCTTTCAGGCCATGAGCGTACTTGAGCAAAAATTCGTCTAACTCTTTCAGGGTCGTGTCCTTTTTCTCGATGCTGGCAACGACCTCACCGCGATCCAGGATGACGAACCGATCCGCGACCTCGTACACGTCGTGGATGGCGTGGGAGATGTAGATGCAGGCTTTACCGGCCTCCTTGATCTTGTGGACGAAGTTGAGGACCTTCTGAACCTCTTTGAGCGAGAGCGCGACCGTCGGCTCGTCGAGGACGATCAGCTCGGCTTCAAAGTACATGGCCCGCCCGATGGCGACGCCCTGCCGCTCACCACCTGACAGGACGCTCACCTTGGAATCCACCGTGATGCCCCTGCCCCGGAAGCCGATGGTGTTGAGCATGATCTCCCGGGCGATCTCCTTCTCCTTCTTCACGTCGATGAAGCCGAAGCGCCGGGTGATCTGGCGCCCGATGAAGAAGTTCCGCCACAGGACCTGCTTCTCGCCCAATGACTTGTCCTGGTAGACCGTCTCAATGCCGTATTCATGGGCTTTTTTGACGTTATAAGTCGAAAGGTCCACCTTGCGCCCGGCGATATACAACTCACCCCGCGTCGGAGATCGGAAGAGCACACCGTCTGAACTCCAGTCACGAGATTCCATCTCGTA
>CAZGLU010000468.1:0-3511 GCA_964526095.1 uncultured Anaerolineaceae bacterium
TGGCGCATCATCTGGCCGCAGCGCGACATCCCGCACAAACTGATGCACCACGACCTGCCGTTCCTCGACCAGGAAAACCTCAACCTCTACCTGCGCGACGTGTCGGACCACCTGATGTGGATCGCGGAGATGGTCAACACCTTCCGCGAGACGCTGACGGGCACGCTCGACCTGTATATGTCGGCGGTGTCCAACCGGCTGAACAAGGTCGTGAACCGGCTGACGGTGTTCACCGTGCTGATCGGGCTGCTGACGGTGATCAGCGGCTTCTACGGCATGAACTTCGCGGAGACGTGGCCGCCGTTCGACTCCGCGCTCGGCGTGCCGTTCGTGCTTGCGCTGATGGTGGGGCTGATCGTCGGCCTGCTGGCGCTGTTCCGCAAGCTGGACTGGGTGTAAGAACGGCGCGCCCGGCCCCTAGAGACTGATTAGCAGCATAGAACCGACCTCACCCCGCTCGCGTTCGCTCGCTGCCCCTCTCCAACTTGATTGGAGAGGGGCGAAACGCCCCAGACCGACTTGGTTCCCCTGGCGTCCGCTGGCAGAGGGCAAGTAATTCGGGATGGGCGGCAAAGTGCATCACGCGCTCTAGCTGACCATGTCCCAACTGATCGTCGTGTCCGGCTGGATGTCCACCGTCGCCGTGCGCCCGACGAGGTGCTTGACCTCCGAGGGCGGGATGCCGGTCCCCGGCCGCTTCATCACCAGCATGTCGTGGGTGATGCGCGTGCCCATCGGGATGAAACAGGCCGCGACGATGCTGCGCCGGGCGTACGTGCGGGCGAGTTCCTCGGCGGGCTGGACCGAGAAGCGGTCATCACCGAGGGCCTGCTCGATCACGCGGATGTTGCGCACCAGCGTCGCGAGCTGTGGTGGGTCGACCGAGAGGTAGTGGTCGTCACCGGGCAGGGACCGGTCGAGCGTGAAGTGCTTCTCGATGATATGCGCGCCGAGGGCGACCGCCGCCGAGGGCACGATCACGCAGTCATCGGGCACGGTGTGGTCCGAGAAGCCAACCGGGATATCGGGGAACTCCTGCTGAAGCGTCTGCATCCGGCGCAGGTTGGCGTCCTCGTTGCGCGTGGGGTAGCTCAAGACGCAGTACAGCAGGGCCAGCTCCTTGCAGCCGTGCCGGTGCAGGAAGTCCACAGAGGCGCGGACCTCCGGCAGCGTGGACGCGCCGGTGGAAAGGATGACCGGCTTGCGCGTCTCGGCCACGGCCAGGAGCAACGGGTAGTTCGTCAGGTCCGCCGAGGCGACCTTGAAGGCCTGCATACCCAGTTTGTCGAGGAAGGCGACCGCCTCCAGGTCGAACGCGGTGGACAGGAAGGTGATGCCGACGTTCTGCGCGTGCTCATACAACGCGCGGTACTCGGCTTCCCCAAAGCTGTCGGTTCGCTTAAAGATCGCGTACTGGGTGCCCGTCTCCTCCGGGTCGTCCCAGTAGCGCCGGGCGGTGGTGGTGACCAGTTTCTCCGCCTTGTAGGTCTGGAACTTGATCGCGTCGGCCCCGGCGCGCTTGGCCTCGTCGATCATCCGGCGGGCAGCCTCCATGCTGCCCTTGTGGTTTACCCCGGCCTCTGCGATGATATAAGTCGGCTGGCCAGGGCCAATCTTCCGATCGCCAATCTGTACAAGCCTCATGCTTTCCCTCGCTTTGCTTCAAACGCGCGGTAGGACTCCAGGATCAAACGAACGACACGGGCCGTGCCGCCGCGAATGTCGGTCGCCAACATGCGCGCGCTCAGACGGCGGCGCGCCTCGGCGTCGGCCATCAGGCGCTCGATCGTGGCACGCAGCACGTCGTCGGGGACGTCCGTGCCGAGGCCGAGGTTGACGAAGCCATTCTCGGCCAGCGCGAACAGGTGGCGCAACTCGCGGGCGTTCTGGCACATCACGATGCAGGGCGTGCCGATGGCGGCCACCTCGTAGACGGTGCGCCCGGCGGAAGTGATCACGAGGTCGGCGGCGTGCATGCGGCGGCTCATGTCGCGCACCTGCTCGGCCACGGTGAAGCGCGGGCCGAGCGCCTCGGCCAGCTCACGCAGGGCGGCACGCGGCGCGTAGGCCAGCCCCAGCACGACCTCAACCTCGAAGTCGCCGGGGATGCTTCCAAGCACGCGCAGCGTCTTGGCCGTCAGGTCGGCGGGGTCCGCGCCGCCGAACGTCACCAGCACGCGGCGCACGTCCGGCCCGACGACCTTGGTCGGGGCGGTGTAGAACTCCTCGCGCAGGTCGGCGTACTGCGGCCCCCAGTGCATGTGCGCCTCCGGGAAGCGCGGGTTGTAGAGCGCGTTGATGACCAGATGCGCGGCGTGGTTGCCCGGCCCCAGGTCCTCGAAGTTGACCACGAACAGGCCCATGTCGCGCAGCGCGCGGATGTACGGCACCTCCGTGTCCAGCACGTCGTTGATGATGATATGCGCCCCGATCTCGCGCAGGACGGGCAGCGGGTCGCCGATAAAGGTGCGCACCGGGTAGAACGCGCTGCGCACCAACTCCACGCCGAGCGGCAGGTCCGCGTCCATCAGGAACACCAGCTCGTGGTCGAGCAGGTGACCGGCCAGCGCCAGCGCGCGGTAGACGTGCCCCAGCCCGATCTCCGGGCTACCGTCGGCGCGGAAGACGATCGTGCGGCGGTTGAGCGCCTTCTCCGCGATCCACCAGTCCGCCACAGAGTCGATGTCCAGCCCTTCGATGGGGTCCAGCTCCAGCAGGCGCACGTCCCGTCCGATGCGCCCGTCCGGCGTGACCACCGCGCGGCGGCTGGCGAACACGCCGCCCGTCTCGCGCAGGCGGGGCGCAAGCTCCTGCCGGTTGACGCGCCGCTCGTAGAGGGGCACGCCGCGCCCGGCCTCGTCCACGGTCCAGGCGAGGTGCGTGTCGTTGATGACTGAGAGCACTGTCTCCGCGCCGGACTCCAACAGCAGGCGCACGGCGCGATCGATCGTCGCGGGGCGCAGCAGGGGCGACGTCGGCTGCACGGTGAGCACCACATCGGGGCGCCCGCCGCGCGCCTCGACCTGCTCGACGGCGTGGTATACCACCGGGTCGAGCGTCACGGCGTCCCCGGCCAGCTCCGGCGGTCGGTCGATCACCTCGGCGCCGCAGCGCGCGGCGACGGCTTTGATCTCGTCGTCGTCGGTCGTGACCACGACGCGGGTCACGGTCTCGGCGGCGGCCAGCGCGCGCAGCACGTAGCTGATCAACGGCTGGCCCGCCAGCAGGCGCACGTTCTTACGCGGGATGCCCTTCGACCCGCCGCGCGCGGGCACCACGGCCAGCACCTCCGGCGGGCGGTGGGGGGTCGGCTCAGACACAGGCAGCATCCTCCCGCACCGCTCACGCCTCCCCCATCAGACGCCGGGCCAGGGCGGCCAGCCGCTCGGACGCCCGCCCGTCACCCCCGGCCAGATGGCGCGCGACAAAATCCGCCTGCCGCGCACGCAGTTCAGCGCGCGCCGCCTCGTCGTGCAGCAGGCGGTCGAGCGCGTCGCCCACGTCGTCCGGC
>CAZGLU010000469.1:0-3502 GCA_964526095.1 uncultured Anaerolineaceae bacterium
AAACAGCGCTTACGCAACCGTAAAATAAGGAGATAGAAGGGACTATCATGGCACGGACATTCAGATACCCCAGCTTCGCCCTGTTGGTTATCGCGTTGCTCGCCGTCAGCGTGCTAACCCCTGCTACCACCCTTGCCCAGGGTTTTGAGCCGATGTCACACTCGGCTGAAAACTGCGACTACGTCGGCGAGGGCAACGGATTCCTGTCGATCGAGGCGCTCGACGAGCTAACCGTCAAGTTCACGCTCTGCAAGCCGGACCCGGCCTTCCCCGTGAAGGCGGCCTTCTCGGCGTTCCCGATCAACAGCTCCGACTACCTGGAGGAGACCGGCGGCGGCGGTGACCTGGTCGACAACCCGATCGGCACCGGCCCCTACATGCTCCAGGAATGGGCGCGCGGCGACAGCCTCACCATGACGCGCTTCGAGGACTATTGGGGCGAACCGGCCATCGAGCCGACCCTCGTCTTCCGGTGGAACAGCGAGGGCGCAGCCCGCTTGAACGAGCTGCAGGCTGGCACGGTTGATGGCATCGACAACCCCACCCCGGATGACTTCGCCACGATCCGCGAGAACCCGGACCTGGTGTTGTACGACCGGCCTTCGATCAACATTTTCTACATCGGCTTCAACAACACCATGGAGCCGTTCGATGACGTGCGGGTGCGCCAGGCTATCGCCATGGGCATCGATCGCCAGCGCATCGTGGACAACTTCTACCCGGCGGGTTCGATCGTCGCCACCCAGTTCCTGCCGCCTGCGATCTTCGGCTACACGCCTGAAGTGACCTGGTACGATTTCGATCCGGAAGCGGCGCGCGCGTTGCTGGCTGAGGCCGGGTACCCGGATGGGTTCGAGGTCGAGCTGTCTTACCGCGACGTGTTCCGTCCGTACCTACCGGAGCCGGGCCGCGTGGCCGAGGATATCCAGGCGCAGTTGGCCGAGAACCTGGGCATCACCGTGAACATCAACCTGATGGAATCGGGTGCCTTCATCGACGCGGGCAACGCGGGCGAGCTGCCGTTCCACCTGCTCGGCTGGAACGCCGACTATCCGGACGCGACGAACTTCCTGGACTTCCACTTCGGCATCAATGCGACGCCCCAGTTCGGTAACACGTTCCCCGAGATCACCGGGCCGCTGTCCGAGGCGGGGCAGTTGAGCGACCCGCAGGCGCGTCTGGAACTCTACGCCCAGGCTAACCAGGCGATCAAGGACCTCGTCCCGATGGTCCCGGTTGCGCACGGCGCCTCCGCCACCGCGTTCAAGGCTTCGATCATCGGCGCGCACGCCAGCCCGCTGGGCAACGAGTACTTCGCGGTGATGGAGAACCCGGACGCGGATCAGATCGTCTGGATGCAGAACGCGGAGCCGATCGGCCTGTACTGCGCGGACGAGACGGACGGCGAATCGCTGCGTGCGTGCGAGCAGATCATGGAGCCGCTGTTGGCCTACGAGGTTGGCGGCACGTCAGTTGTGCCGGCCCTGGCCGAATCGTACGAGTCCAACGAGGACGCGACCGAGTGGATCTTCCACCTGCGTCCTGGCGTGCTCTTCCATGACGGCTCGACGCTCGACGCGAATGACGTGGTGCTGTCCTACGTGGTCCAGTGGGATGCCTCGCATCCGCTGCACGTCGGCCGCGTGGGTGACTTCGCCTACTTCAACGCGCTCTTTGGCGCCTTCCTGAACGCGGAGTAAGCCGCGTCTGGGCGCTGGCAACCGACGGGGGGCGCTGTTCCAAGTGCCCCCCACTGCTACCTGCTCGTGTTTCGGCTGGCGCAGAAACTCGGACGAGGGGGCAGCGGACCTTACCCGAAACGCCGAGGGCAGCGTGAAGCCGATAGCGCTGATGTGAGTGTGGCAAATTGTTAGCTTAACTCAGCCTTACACTTGTACAAGCCCGTCCGTTATTTTTAGTGCTGAGGTTTTACATGATAGGGTACCTTGCCCGACGCTTTGTTCTATCGATCCCTGTCCTGTTGGGCATTCTGTTCGTAACGTTCAGCCTGGCCCGCCTGCTGCCCGGCGATCCCTGCCGGTCGGCGCTGGGCGAGCGTGCCACCGAAGCGATCTGTGACGCGTTTAATGAACGTTACGGGCTGAACGACCCGATCCCCGAGCAGTTCCGCATCTACATCAGCGACGTGCTGCGTGGCGATCTCGGCCAGTCGGTCAAGTTCGGCCGCCCGGTGAATGAGCTGCTCGTCGAACGGCTGCCCGTCACCGTCGAGCTGACGTTCTACGCCATGGTGGTCGCGATCGTGGTGGGCATCCCGCTCGGCGCGCTCTCGGCGTACTACCACAACTCCCCCATCGACGTCGGCACCATGATCTGGGCCAACATCGGCGTCTCTATGCCGGTTTTCTGGCTCGGCTTGATGCTCTCGTATATCTTCGGCGTCGCGCTCAAAGACACGCCGTTCTGGCTGCCGCCCAGCGGCCGTCTGAGCGCCGGCATGTCGATCCAACCCTTCTATGAGGCGTGGGGGATCAACGTCGCGAACGCGGACGCCTTCACGCTGCCCGGCTTCATCGCCAACATCAACACGCTCAACGCGCTGTTGGTCGGGGACTGGAACGCCTACGGCGACGCGCTGAAACACATGATCCTGCCCGCCATCGCGCTCGGCACGATCCCTATGTCGCTCATCGCACGCATGACGCGCTCCAGTTTGTTAGAGGTCCTGGGCCTCAACTACGTCCGTACCGCGCGCGCCAAGGGCGTGAAGGAAGCGGGCGTCGTGATCCGGCATGCCTTGCGTAACGCCATGCTGCCGGTTGTCACGATCATCGGCCTGTCGCTCGGCTCACTGCTCAGCGGGGCCGTGCTAACCGAAACGATCTTCGGGTTGTCGGGAGTTGGCCGGGTCCTATACGATGCGATCACCGGCCGCGACTATACGGTGGTTCAGGCGTTCACGCTGATCATCGCCGTCATCTTCGTGTTCATCAACCTGATCGTTGACACGCTCTACGCCTACCTCGACCCCCGTATCCGACTTGAGTGACGTCATCATGCAACGAACCGAACCCGTACCCTCTGATCTGGAACTTGTGCCCGCCGACACGACCGTGACCGCCTCGCCCTCGAAGGGGCTGTGGCGCGAAACGCTGGAGCGGCTGCTCCGCAAGCCCTCGGCCATCGTCGGGTTGATCATCCTTGGCGTGCTGGTGTTCGTCGCGATCACCGCGCCGCTGCTCGCCACACACGACCCCCTGGCGGTCCTGCTGGACATCCCCGAGGAGGGCGTTTCCAAGCGCATGGCGCCGTGCATCCACCTGTTCGGGTGCCCCGCCGCCGGTGATGAGATCGTGCAGGTCACGGCGGAACAGCCGATCAACGTCAGCGCGCTCAGCGCCACCAACGCCCTGATGCTGGCCGCCAACGGGCAGACGATCAATATCTGGAACGCCGAAAACGGACGGCTCGTCAACTCGTTCGAGCTGGAGAACCCGGTCACAGCCGTCAGTTGGAGTCCGAACGACCAGAAGATCCTGGC
>CAZGLU010000470.1:0-3502 GCA_964526095.1 uncultured Anaerolineaceae bacterium
GGCGTGCACGAGATGGGCCACTACGTCGCGGCGCGGCTGCACGGCGTTAAGGTCACGCTGCCGTTCTTCATCCCGCTGCCGGTGCCCAACTCGCTCGGCACGATGGGCGCCGTGATCTTTATCAAAAGCCCGCTGATGAACCGCCGCGCCCTGTTCGACGTGGGCCTCGCCGGGCCGCTGGCCGGGCTGGTCGTGGCCCTGCCGCTGTACGCGATCGGGCTGACGATGCCCCAGACCGTCGGCCTGCCGGTGAGCTGGATCCAGGCCGGGATCACGCGCGTGGCGAACCCGCCGCTGCTGGTCGCCCTGGGCAACCTGGTCGCGCCGAACATCACCAACCTGGACCGCGCCGTGCTGTACGGGCACCCTATGGCGCTGGCGGCCTGGTTCGGGGTGCTGCTGACCGCGCTCAACCTGCTGCCGCTCGGCCAGTTCGACGGCGGGCACGTCGCCTACGCGCTGTTCGGCAGGCGGGCGTGGCCCATCGCCATGATCACCTTCAGCCTGCTGATCTTTTTCGGCCTCTTCGGCGGCTGGATCGCGTGGCTGGTGTGGGCGTTCATGGGCCTGCTCATGGGCCTCCGCCACCCGCCGCCGCACGACGACGTGCTGCCGCTAGGGCGGGCGCGCACGCTCGTCGGCCTTGCGACGGTCGTGCTCTTTTTCCTGATCGTCGTGCCCGCGCCGTTCTACCGCCCCGGATTCTGACCCGGCCCGCCGCCGTCCGGCGCGCGTCACAGCCCGATCCGAAGCCCTCCTGGCGCACGTGCTATAATAACAGCGCCAGTTAGCCATGTAGAACGCCATGATGGGGCATCGCCAGACCGATCCGCGCCAGGTTCACCACCTAATCCGCCGGACGATCACACCGAACCGGGGCCTTGCCCTGGGCGCGCTGGCGACCCTTGTGCTGCTGGCCTGGGCGCTGCTGGACGTACCGGGCGCGCCGGTCGTGCGCTGGGTCGCGCTCGGCCCGCTGCTCCTGGGCGCGGGCTACTGGCTGCGCCGCCCCGACCCAGCCCCCCCCCCCCCCGCCCCCGCCGACCGCGAACTGCGCGAAGAGAACGAGGCGCTGCGCCAGCAGGTCAGGGACCTGACCAACCTGCGCGACGTGATGCTGGCCCTCAGCGCGCGTATCGACCACGACGCGATCCTGGACGAGCTGACGCACGCGATCACCGACCTGCTGCACTTCGACCGCGGCCTGGTGCTGCTCTACGACGAGGGCGAGGAAGCCTGGTCCTTCGGCGCCTACAGCCACGCCGCGCCCGACCCGGACGCCCAGTTGGCGCTGGAGCAACTTCGCATCACGGGCGACATGGCGGCGGACCCGCTGCTCGGCGCGTGGCTGCGCGGCGAGGCCGTGCACGGCGACGGGGCCGAGGCGTATGCCGCGTCCCGCCTGAACTGGGTGCTGGCGACCCTGGGCTTTGAGCGCTTCTACGCCGTTCCGCTGCGGATCGGCACGACGCTGATGGGCACGCTGATCGTGGACAACGCCGTGACCAACCTGCCGATCCTGCCCGAGCAGTGCCGCCTGATCGACGCGCTGGCCGCCAACTTCGCCATCACGATCGAGAACGCGCGGCTGTACCACCTCACCGACGAACAGCTCAACGCCCGCGTGTTGGAGCTGCGCATCCTCAGCCAGATCGACCGCGAGCTGAACGACGCCCTGAGCGTCCAGCGCGTGCTGAACCTCACGCTCGACTGGGCGCTGCGCTTCACCGGCAGCCACAGCGCCGCGCTGTGCCTGGTCGACCCGGACACCGGGCGGCCCTCATTCGTGACCGGCTACGGCTACAACACCGCCGAATGGGCGGCGCTCCAGGCCGGGATCTGCACCCCGGACAACGGCATCACCGGGCGCGCGATCCGCGAGGCCCAGCCGCAGCTTGTGCCCGACGTGAGCGCCGATCCGGACTATGTGAACGTGGTGAGCAGCATCCGCTCGTTCCTGGCCGTGCCGATCATCCGCGAGGAACGCGTGACGGGCGTGATCTCCCTGGGCAGCTACGAGCCGAACGGCTTCAGCCAGGCCAACGTGGACTTCATGACGCGCCTCGTCGCGCGGGCCGCCGTCGCGCTGGACAACGCCCGCCTCTTTGACGAGACCCACCGCGAGCGCGAGAAGCTGGCCGTCATCCTCAACAGCACCGCCGACGCCGTGGTCGTCGTCGGGCACGACGAGCGCCTGGAGTTGATCAATCAGGCGGCGCTGGCAACGCTCCACCTGCCGCCCAAAGCGGAGTACGTTGGGCGGCCCTTCGCCGAGGTGCTGGGCGATTCCCCGTTGGCCGCGCTGCTCGCCCGCGCGCAGAAGCTCCAGCATGCGCTGATCGAGGAGGTCGCCCTGCCGCTTGACCGGACGTATCACGTCAGCGTCGTGCCGGTCCAGGACGTCGGCTGGTCGATCATCATGCACGACATCACGCCGTTCAAGAAGACCGAGCAGTTGAAAAACGAGCTGGTCGCCACCGCGTCCCACGATCTGAAGAACCCGCTCAGCGTGATGCTTGGCTATCTCGACCTGCTCAACCTGACGCTGGACCTGAACCCGCAGGCCGTCGAATACATGCGCCGCGTACAGCACGCCGTCGCCCACATGCGCGAGTTGATCGATGACCTGCTCGACATGGCGCGCATCGAGAGCGGGATCACGCTGCGGCCCCACGCGCTCAACCTCGGCCTGATCGTGCAGCAGGAGGTCCAGGTGCTGTCCGTGAAGGCCGCGCCGAAGCAGCTTGACTTCCGCATCGAGATCCCGCCGGACCTGTCGCTGATCGAGGCCGACGAGCAGCGCCTGCGCCAGATCCTCGCCAACCTGATCAGCAACGCGATCAAGTACACGCCGCCCGGCGGGACGATCACCATCCGCGCCGAGCCGTGCGAGGCCGGGGTTCAGGTCGCGGTGCAGGACACGGGCATCGGCATCAGCCCGGAGGATCAGGCGCAGGTCTTCGCCCGCTTCTACCGCGTGCGCTCGCCGGAGACGGAGGGGATCGAAGGCACGGGGCTGGGGCTGGCGATCGTGCGCAGCCTGGTCGAGGCGCACGGCGGCCAGATCGGGCTGGAAAGCCGCCTGGGCGAAGGCTCCACCTTCTTCTTCACGCTGCCGCTGCACGCCGACGGGCACGCGGCCAAAGCCGGGGACCAACGCACGGAGGTCCAGGTTGGGCGGTAAGGAAGAAGGGGGCAGGTTGGATGCCGGGGCGGGTTTGGGAACCCGCCCCTACAAGGCGCGCTTGTGCTCCCCCTCTCCAATCAAGTTGGAGAGGGGGCCGGGGGGTGAGGTCTCTCTACGGTAACTGGCCTATTTTGTTAAACGGCATGAAACCCGTCCGCCGCCGCTAGCCGCCTTCCCACAGGCGTTTGCGCAGCCGGAAGCGCTTGAGCCACTTGGCGTAGGTGCTGCCGCCATGCACCCACCACGGGCTGCGCCGCGCGACGATGGTCCCAGATCGGAAGAGCGTCGTGTAGGGAAAGAGTGTAGGATAGGGTG
>CAZGLU010000471.1:0-545 GCA_964526095.1 uncultured Anaerolineaceae bacterium
TCGCTTTTGAGAACGGGGACCCGGTCGCGCCCGTGTGGCTCGGCATCTGGTACCCGGAGGGGGCCGTGCCGCCGGAGGCGGACGTCCACCCGCCGGTCAGGCGCGTGATCCGCAGCAGCAGCGGCCACGTGATCGCCCTGGACGACACCGCCGGCGACGAGGCACTGACCGTAACCGACGCGGCGGGCAACTCGATCGAGCTGCGTGCGGGCGGCGTGGTGATCCGGTGCGTCACGGACCTGACCATCGACGCGGGCGGGCATGACGTGGTCATCAAGGCCCGTTCGGTAGACGTGCAGGAGGCTTAGCCCATGAGCGAGAATCCGCCGCTCCGGGGGATCGCGTTCCCCTTCCGCATCGACCCGCGCACGGGCGGCGTCGCCACGACGGCGGGGCCGGAGAAGCTGCGGGAGAACCTCAAGCACCTGCTGCTGACGCGCATCGGGGAGCGCCTGATGCTGCGCGAGTATGGCGGCGGTGTGTCGCAGCTTCTCTACGAGAACATCAATTCCGGCCTGGTCGCGGTCGCGCGGCATCAGGTGGGC
>CAZGLU010000471.1:555-3498 GCA_964526095.1 uncultured Anaerolineaceae bacterium
TGATCGAGCCTGAGGGGGTCCTCTACTTGCGCATCGAGTACATCCAGGCCGACACGCCGGGGCTGCAAACCCTCGCCATTCCCGTGACAGGTTGACGCACGATGGCCGAACCGCCTGTGATCGACTACACCAGCCGCGACTATCCCTCGCTGCTGGCCTCCCTGCTGGACCTCGCCGCGCGGAAGCTCCCGGAATGGACCGACCGCTCGGAGAACGACTTCGGGCGGCTGCTGCTCGAGGCCTTCGCCTACGTCGGGGACGTGATCCTGTTCTACCAGGACCGCATCGCCAACGAGGCGTTCCTCGCCACCGCGACCGAGCGCCGCAGCGTGATCGACCTGCTGGGCCTGATCGGGTACACCCTGGCGACCCCGGCCCCTGCCTCGGCGACGCTCGTTCTCACCGCGCCGAACGACGTCGCGACCCCCGTGCGCGTGGAGGTCGGCGCGCGCTTTGCGACCCAGGCCGCGCCGGACCGGCCCGCCGTCGAGTTTGTTTACCTGCCCGTCAGCGGCGTCCCGTTGGAGGTCCCGCGTGACGGGGCCGGGGGTGAGGTCACGTTTGAGTTGACCGTCATCCACGCGACGCCCATCACGAACGAGGCTGTGGGCGTCTCCAACGGCGAGGCGAACCAGGTGTTCCGGCTGGCGCAGCGTCCGGTGCTGCTGCCCCGCGACCCGGACGCCCAGGACCACCTGCGTGTGGAGGTCGATGCGGGCGGCGGTTTCGAGTTGTGGGAACGGCGCGGCACGCTGCTCTACAGCCACTCCAACGACCACCACTTCACCATCGCCGTCGATGCGAACGACGAGGCCGAGATCCTGTTCGGCGACGGGACGTATGGCCGCGTGCCCCCGGCGGGGAGCCGCGTGCGCGTCAGCTACGTGATCGGCGGCGGCGAGGCGGGCAACGTCGGGCGCGACACGATCACCGTCATGAAGTCGGGCGTCAACGTGCCGGTCAAAGTCACGAACCCGGAGGCGGCGTCCGGCGGCGCGGACCGCGAGACGATCGAGCACGCGCGACGCCTCGCGCCGGGGGTCTTCCGCAGCCTGGGACGCGCCGTGACGGTCGAGGATTACGCCGCGCTGGCGATGAACGTGCCCGGCGTCGCGCGCGCTATCGCCGTCGCGCCATCGTGGAACTACGTCGATCTCTACGTCGTCGCGGCGGGCGGCCTGCCCCCCACCGACGAGCTGCGCGCCAGCCTGCTGCGCTACTTCGAGGGACGGCGCATGCTGACGCTGCTCGTCTCCGTCCGCGCGCCGGTCTTCGTCCAGATCCACATCACCGCCGAGGTCGGCGTGGAGCCGACCCACTACCGCGCGGACGTGGAACAGCGCGTGCGTGCGGCGCTCACGGACCTGTTCGCCATCGACGCCCTGTCCTTCGGGCAGAACTTCTACTTGAGCAAGGTCTACGAGGCCATCGAGGGCGTGGACGGGGTGGCGTTTTCGACTGCCAGCTTCCGGGGCGTGCGCTCCGACCCGCCCGGCGAGCCGGTCGATCCCGCGTCGGCGGCGGCGGGCCTGATCAAGCTGCGCCCGCGTGAGTTCCCGCAGTTGGGGACGCTCGCGCTGACGTTCACCGGAGGACTGGGCTGATGGCTGCCCGCGCGCCTGCGCTCGATCGGCCTGTGGGGGCGGCGGAACTGCTGGCGCGGCTGGCGTTCTACGCCCTGCCGGACCCCACCGGGGCGGCGATTGCCCTCGCGTGGGACCTGCCCGACCCGGCCTCCTCCCCGGACGACCTGCCGCTCGCCATCGTGCGCCGTGATCGGCGTTTCCCCGGCCTGCACCGGCGCGGGGGCCTGCCCGTGCCGGGGACCGATGAGGACTTGCGGGACGGCCTGCCCGTCTACCACAGCGCGGCGTTCCGCTACGACTTCGAGGAGGTGTGGGAGGAGCACGAGGGCGACCTGCTGGTGGTGACGGCCTACCAGTTCGTTTATTCCGGCACCCCGCGCGACCGGGTGCTGGTCCGCGTCGTCCGCCGCGAGTTCCCGCCGGGGGCCGCCGCCCCGTCCCGCACGACGGTGCGCGTCATCGACCGGGACGCCCTGGTCCCCGGCACGCTCTATTACTACACCGCGTTCGTCGGCGCCGGGCGGCTCTACAGCGCGCAGACCCAGTCCGCTGCCCTGGCGACCGGGCGCACGGCGCGCGCGCTGTTCGACCTGCTGCCGGGCGTCCATCGTCGCCTGGACGAATCCCTGCCGCCGCCGGGCCGCGTCGCGCTGGCCGACGCGGGTAAGGGCCAGCTTCAACGCCTGCTGGAGGTTTTCGACGCCCACGCCGATATGTTGCAGGGCATGGCTGCCGCTTTGCGCGACCTCCACAACCCGCGCCGCGTCGACAGCCGCCTGCTGCCCGCCCTGGCGCACCTGCTCGGCTGGCGGCTCAAGGGCTACCTGGACGAGGACGGCCAGCGCACCGAGATCCGCTTCGCGCCGGAGGTCTACCGCACCGTCGGCACGCCGCCCAACCTCGCCGCGATGATCAACCGCCTGACCGGGTGGGACACCCGCCTGCGCGAGTTCGCCGCGAGTATCGTCGTCAGCTTCGACGCGCTGCGCCTGGAGGCGCTGGAGGACGGCACGCTCCTCTACCTCGATGGCCGGGTGGCGGCGGCTGAGGCTCCGCCCCCGTACCTGACGGGGGACCGCCTCCCCGCCGGGTCGGTTGATACCGTCGACGTGGAGGCGATGGCCCGGCTGCGGGCGCGCGCCTTCGATGACACGACCGCCTACACCTACGACTGTGGGCGCCCGGATGGGGCGGGCGGCTACGTGCGCGACAACGATACGTGGTACAGCCGCGAGACGGTCGGCGTCTACATCGTGCCCGATGTGCCCACGGAGCTGTTCGCGCTTCAGGAGGAATGGGAGCGCGTGCGGGAGATCATCGCGGAGTTCCTGCCGATCCAGGTGCGGGTCGTGTTCGT
>CAZGLU010000472.1:0-3485 GCA_964526095.1 uncultured Anaerolineaceae bacterium
GCTGGGCATCATGGGCACGGTGGTATCCGTCGGCATCAGCCTCGGCCCGACCCTCGGCGGCTTCCTGATCGGTGCGGTCGGCTGGCGCGCTATTTTCCTGGTGAACCTGCCCGTTGGCGTCGTCGGGTTCCTGCTGGCGCGGCGCTTCGTGCCGGATCTGCGCCCGTCGGAGCGGCAGCGTTTCGATTTCGCCGGGGCAGGCATCATGTTCCTGACGCTCGTCGCGCTGGCGCTCGGCCTGACCTTCGGCCCGACGGTCGGCTGGCGCGAGCCGGTCATCCTCGGCCTGCTGGCCGCCGCTGCGGTGGGCTTCCTGGCGTTCCTGCTGGTTGAGGGCCGCTCGCACCAGCCGATGGTGGACCTGCGCCTGTTTCGTGACCCGTTGTTCAGCATCAGCCTGTTGACGGGCTTCATGGTCTTCAACGTCATCGCCGGGACGTTCGTGCTGCCCTTCTACCTGGAGCTGGTGAAGGGCTTCAACCCGCAGCGCGTGGGCCTGTTCCTGACGGTCGTACCGGCGGCGCTCGGCCTGACCGCCCCCTTCGCCGGGATGCTGTCCGACCGCTACGGATCGCGGGGGATCTCGCTGATCGGACTGCTCGTCGTCGCGGGCGCCTGCCTGTCGATCGCCACCTTGCGGGAGGATACCTCGACGGTGGGTTACATCGTGCGGCTGCTGCCGCTCGGCTTTGGGGCCGGGCTGTTCCAGTCCCCCAACAACAGCGCGATCATGGGCGCCGCCCCCCGCGAGCGGTTGGGCGTGGTGTCCGGCCTGCTGGCGCTCTCCCGCACGTTGGGGCAGGTGACAGGCATCCCGCTTATCGGCGCGATCTTCGCCAGCCGCGTGCTGCACGTGGCGAACCTGCCCACCGGCGTCGATGTGACGGACGCGCCAGGCTGGGCGATCGTGGCTGGCATCGAGACGACGTTCACCGCCGTGTCGCTGCTGATCGGGGTGGGCGTGCTGCTGGCGGCATTCGCCTTCGCCGAAGACCGCCGCCGCGTACGGCGGCTGCACGCTGTCCCGCAATGATCCCGTAAGGTTGCGGCTGCCGGGCGACGATTTCACCCGGCCTTTACAGCTTGACCCGCCCGGTGGGACGCCCATCGGGCGTTTTTGTGGTCAGCCGCGCCCGTTCCCCTTTGCACCAGAATTCACGATTTGTTAGGCGAAGCCTACAAGATAGATATGAAAGGCCGCGATGCTGAAAGGTGGTTGATAGGCGGCTATGTTAGCATGTGTAGTAGGCGCCAGATATATGCAGTGAAGGGGGATGTAAGCAGCAAGCATAAAGGACTCGATCACGCAGCATGCGTCAATTTCTGCGAGGCGTTTCTTCTTCGATCCTCTCCTCATTCATAAGAACGCCTGGCATCGCGATTTTGACCCTATGGGTTTGCTAGGTCACATCATTAGGAGGCTACTGGCATGACAAAAATCACTCGGATGGGGATTGCGGCCATACTGATCGCCGCCCTCATGTTCGCGGGCCTGCCCGGGCCGCACAGCGCCCAGGCGGATGCAACCAATGTGCAGATCACGAACCTGACGTGCAGCAGCGCGACTATCACGGCGACCGTTACACGTCTGACGGACTCCCCGAATTATGAGGACAGCTATGTGCAGGTTGCTGCAGGTGCAGTCGGCAACCCCGCTATTGCAGGACCTGTAGACACGCAGGAACTCCCGGCAGGCGATGCAGGCTCGGCGCATGAAATGACCTACAACGTCACATTCCCGGCGCAGCCAGGTGGTACGCTCATCGTTTTCAGTGTTTGGCAGTGGGTGGGGCCTGTGCCTGGTTCGACGCTTGGGCCGTTCCCTGCTGGCTACGTGACACAGACGTGCCCTGACGACCCCGGTCCTGGCGACGGTGGTGAGACCCCCACGCCGCCGCCTCCTGGCGACGGTGGTGAGACCCCCACGCCGCCCTCCGGCCCTGGCCCGGCCCCGGCTGTGATGGCTGCTACGCCGACCCCGCCGCCGCTGCCCGGCCCGGACATGGTTTACATGCCGTCGTGGAGCGTGATGGGTCGCTTCGTGGAAGATACGGAACTGCTGTACGCCCCGGATCTGCTGGCCGGAACGGGCAAGTTCATCGAGGCCGGTAAGTCGCTGTGGGTGCTCGGACTCGACGAATCCGGTGAGTTCCGTCAGGTGGTCTTCAGCGGCGGGTACTACTGGGTGCCGGTGGACAGCATGGCCCCCATCGACGAGGCCCCGTGGTACGGCCGTGGCCTGCCGGGCGAGATCGTGGACTACACGAGCTAACCTCTGAGCGCTCTGCTCTAGCGGAGTGGTGGCTGCCCTGGGCACAGGTCCGGGGCAGCCCTGTTTATAGGGGTGGCGTGTGGGGTGGCCGCTCCCACGCAAAAAGCCCGAGTGAGCCTCGGGCTTTTACAATGGACAAGACGTGTTACGCCGGGCGGGCAGTTAGCCTTCGCCCATGCGGTCGTTGACGCTCATCATACGCAGCAGTGCGTCGATGCCTGCTGGCTCTGGCAGGGACGGGATGGCGCCGTAGCCGGTGGCCGTCAGCGCGCCCGCCGCACAGGCCCGCTGGATGATGCTCTCCAGGTCCTCGGCTGACAACTCAGCGATCCGCAGCTCGCGTTCCAGCAGCGAGTCGAGCAGCGCAGCGACGAACGCATCGCCGGAGCCGGTCGTTTCGACGACCTGAACGTGCGGGCTGGGCACGCGCCCGATGATGTCTCCGGCCTTGTACCACGCCCCGTCGCGGCCGAGCGTCACGGCGGCCAGCAGGCCCCGGAAGCCGATCGCCTCCAGCCCGCCGATGAAGTCCTCGTCATGATCGGGCGCGAGGAACGCCAGGTCGGCGTCGCTGATCTTCAAGATGTCGGCGTGTGCGATCGCTTCCAGCATCGCCGCGCGGCCCGCGTCCTTGTCCGGCCACAGATCCGCCCGCCAGTTCGGGTCGCACGAGCACAGCACGCCCGCTTCCTTCGCAATGCGGATCGCCTTCAGCGTCGCCTCGCGTGACTCGCGCGTGCGCAGGCTGATCGAACCGTAATGCAGCACCCGCGCCTGACGCACGACCTCCGGGTCCACCTGATCGGGGGAGAAGTAATCGTGCGCGCCGGGGCTGAACTCAAAATCGCGATCACCTTCCGCGCCCAGCTTGACGAAGGCCAGCGTGGTGAAATGATCCGGGTCGATCCGCAGCCTGCAATCCACGCCGACCTTATCCAGTTCGTGCATGATCTTGCGGCCAAAGGCATCGTCGCCCACGGTGGCGATCAGCCCTGCGTGGCGGCCCAGCCGGGCCAGCCCGGCGGCCACGTTGGCCGGTGCGCCGCCCGCAGCGGCGGTGAACTGCTCCGCGGTGACCAGCGTCACCCCACGCTGGCGCGAGACGAAGTCGATGAGGGCTTCACCAATACACAGAACGTCCATAACTGAGCGCTGCTCCTTGAAAGCCAGGGTTTTTTAGAGTTGCCCTGCCTAGTATACCGCGTCTTAGACA
>CAZGLU010000473.1:0-3460 GCA_964526095.1 uncultured Anaerolineaceae bacterium
TACAAGGCATGCGGCCTAAACCAGCCCAACCCGGTCCAGTACTGGACCGAGTTCCGCGAGCGGCAGACCGTGCTGGTGGAGTGGCTCGCGGACAAGCAGCACGCCGAGGTGAGCGGGCCGGGCATCGAGCTGTCATTCGACTTCGGCGGGCGCCCATGGGTAAGCTGCCACGGCGAGCTGAACTTCCCGGACGGCGAGATCTTCACCAGCCCGGTCGAGGACTCGGTCAACGGGTACGTCGAGTTCAACCTGCGCTCGGTGTACCTGGGCAACGAGGTCGACGGCGTCAAGCTGCGCTTTGAGAACGGCGTTGCGGTCGAGGCGAGCGCGGCCAAGGGGGAGGACTTCCTGCTCAGCCAGCTCAACGTGGACGAGGGGGCGCGCCGCCTCGGGGAGTTCGCCATCGGCACCAACTGGGGCGTGCAGGAGGTCACCGGCAACATCCTCTTCGACGAGAAGATCGGCGGCTCGATCCACATGGCGCTTGGCCGGAGCTACGGCGAGTCCAACGGCCAGAACCAGAGCGCGATCCACTGGGATATGATCCACCGCATGCAGGACGGTGGGCGGATCGTGATCGACGGCGAGCTGTTCTACGACAGCGGCAAGTTCATGGTGGGGTAGCGGAAAGGCGGGCTTCGCCCCCATCCCCCGGCCCCTTCCCCCACAAGGAGGGAAGAGGTGGCGGGTTGGATGCGGTGGGACCTCACCTCCCGGCCCCCTTCTCCACTCAAGTTGGAAAGGGGGAGGAAAGCCACGTCGCAACGCATTGTGTAGGGGCGGGTTTGCAAACCCGCCCCTACTACAAGTGCACACGGTTCGTCGTTCGGACCCGCCTAGCCCTGCGGCTCCCACTTGAAGAAGCGTATCGCCAGGACCGCGCACACCAGCAGCCACGCGGCCATGATGGCGACGCTGCGCGTCAGGCTGAAGTAGGAACCGGCCTCGATCATCACGCGGCGCAGCGCGTCGGCCAGGTACGTGAGCGGGATGGCGTCCACCAGGGGGCGCAGCCACGACGGCATCATCTCGACCGGCCAGAAGATCCCCGACAGGAACATGAAGAGGAAGTTCGGAAGCTGGACAATGCCCTGCACGGCCTCCTCGGTCTTGGCCAGCCCGGACAGGAAGTAGCCCAGGGTGATGAACATCGCAGCGCCGAGCATGACGATCGCGATGATGCCCGGCAGGTTGCCCACAGACACCTGCACGTCGAACACCAGCATGCCCACGCCCACGATCACCGCCGTCTGGAACAGCGCCATCGTCAGCCGGAACAGCACCTCGGAGATCAGCATCGTCGTGCGTGACAGCGGCGTGGCGCCCATACGCCGCAGGACCTGCTTCTCGCGCAGGCTCACCAGCGGCGCAGCCGTGCCGAACAGCCCCATCTGCATCAGGCTCATGCCGATCACGCCGGGCAGCAGGTAGTCGATGTTGCGCAGGCTGTCGGTCGTCACGGTGCGCGGCTGGACGGTCATCACCGGCGGCACGCCCATCAGGCCCTGGTTCACGCCCGTCACGACCTTATCCACGATGTTGAGCACGATCTGGGACGAGTTCTGGTTGGCCGGGTCGTAGTACACGTCGAGCGCGACAGACGTCGCCAGGGCGCGGCCGCCGCCCGTCGTCGCCTGGGCCGCCTGCCCGCTGGCAGCAGCTCGCAACGCCTCGCCCGTGCCCTCCGGGATGACGATCACCACCGAGCGATCGCCATCTTCAAGGGCAGCAAGTTCGTCATCCTGCGAGCCGACCGACACCTCGAACGCCTCGATCGACTCGAAGGTGCTGACAAGCTGCTGGCTCCCCTCACCGTCCTCGTTGACGATGCCGATGTTAAACGACACGTCGCCGTCACCGGAGAAGATCACCCCGAAGATCAAGATGAAGAACAGCGGGAAGGCGAAGGTCCAGAACAGGGCCGAGATGTCCCGCACAAATTCACGCACATTGGCGAGGTAAAGCTGAGTCAGTGATCGCATTTGTGTCCCCCTCAGTCCCGAATCCGGCGGCCGGTCAGCTTGAGGAACACGTCCTCCAGCGACGCGCTGCGCACGCGCAGGTCATCAAAGCGAAGCTGCCCCTCGCGGGCGAGCGCCAGCAGGCCCTCGATGGTCGCCGGGGTGTCACGCGTGTAGATCGTCACCATCGCGCCGTCACGGCTGGCGCTGGCGACACCGGGCAGCGCCTGAAGCGCCTCGACCGCCGCACTGTTGCGGTCCTCGAACTCGATGGCGCTCGTTTCAAAGTGCTGCGCGATCAAGCCCTGGGGCGAATCGAGCGCGATGATCTTGCCGCCGTCCATCACGGCGACGCGGTCGCAGAGGGCCTGGGCCTCCTCCATGTAGTGCGTGGTGAGGATCACCGTCTTGCCCTGGCTTTTCAGGTCCTTGACGATGTTCCAGATCTGGCGGCGCGACTGGGGATCCAGGCCGGTCGTCGGCTCGTCGAGGAACACCAGGCGCGGATCGTTGACCAGCGCCAGCGCGAGCGAAAGCCGCTGCCGCTGCCCGCCGGACAGGTTCTTGCTGCGCGTGTTCTGCTTATCCTCAAGGCTGACCAGCTTGATCAGGTCATCCGCCGGGACGGGGCGAGAATAGAACGAACCGAACAGCACCAGCAGCTCGCGGACCGTGTGCAGGGGATACAGCCCGGTCGTCTGAAGCTGGATGCCGATCTGCTCCTTAAGCCCGTTCAGGCTGCCGTTGCCCAGGGCGTGGCCCAACACCGTGATCGAGCCGCCGTCCGGTTGGCGCAGCCCCTCGATGCACTCGACGGTCGTCGTCTTGCCCGCGCCGTTGGGTCCGAGCAGGCCGAAGACCTCGCCCTCTTGCACGTCAAAGCTGATACCGTCCACCGCCGGGACGCCGTGATAAACCTTGCGCAGATCGCGTACCTCGATTGCTGACATACAGCGTCCTTTTCTCCCTACTCTCCTGCTTGCGTGCGGAACTGCGTTCCCTACCTTACGCCCTCCCCATGCGGGAGAGTCAAGCGAGGTTTGCATCACTATATATGCCTGTACGCGGGCAGGGTGCGCTGCGTTGCGTTTTTTCTGATAAAAAACTGGTAAACGGGCGGGAAAGCCCTCCATTCCCGCGTCTGAATACCGCCGGGCAGACGGCGGTAAAAAAGCCGTGTAAACCCGGCATGGGCGGAGGTTTTGTCGTAGAATCAAAGCAAGATGGGCTTATTGGTTTTCACAGGGGGACGGTTTTTGATGAAGCTCATGCGTTTCAGCCTATTGTTACTGTTGGTTGTATCGATCGGCGCCGCACCTGCCGGGGCGCATGTGGCACTCGCACAGGATGACTGCCCCGGCGCCGACCCGCCACGCCTCACTCCTGGCGCGATGGGCCGCGTCGTGCCCGGCACAGGCACCGGCAACAACCTGCGGATCGCCCCGCGTGACGATGCAGATCGGAAGAGCACACGTCTGAACTCCAGTCACCGCTCATTA
>CAZGLU010000474.1:0-3454 GCA_964526095.1 uncultured Anaerolineaceae bacterium
GGCGGCCTGCTCGTCTACGCGCCGGTTGGAGAGCTTGCCGTACTCCGGCCAGGTGCGCACGTCGAAGTAGACGTTGCCCGCCTCGGTGACATAGGCGTGTCCCTTTTCCAGCAGCGCCTCGATCATCTTGATCTGTTCGGGGATGTGGCCGCTGGCGCGCGGGCTGATATCTGGGCGCTGGACGCCGAGCGCGTCCATGTCTTCGAAGTAGCTGCGCGTGTAGATCTCCACGATCTGCATCGGCGTCGCCTCGGCCTGGCGGGCCTTGCGCAGGATGCGGTCCTCGCCGCTGTCCAGCAGGTGGCCGACGTCGGTCAGGTTCTGGACGTAGAGCACGTCGTAGCCGCTATAGCGCAGGTAGCGCACGATCACGTCAAACGACACGTAGGTTTTGGCATGGCCGACGTGCGCGTGATCATAGACAGTCGGACCACAGACGTACATATTCACCTTGCCCTCGTGGAGCGGCGTAAAAAGCTCTTTTTCACGATGCAGGTAGTTGTAGATGTGAAGTGCCATGTCTGTTGTCCTTGACTGTGCTACGTTAAGCGGGAAAGTGAGCCGCTATTGTAACGAAAAATGCGGGCGTCGGTAAGGGGCCGAAAACGTTTTGGCGGCGGCACGTGGAGTCAGTACAATGCGTATGTGCGACAATCCGACCAGGGAGATGGACCAGATGGGCACTCTATGGATCCGCCATGTCGATGTGATCACGCTGGACGCCGATGGGCGCGTGCTGCGTGGGGTCGATCTGTTGATCGATGGGGGCCGGATCGTGCGGGTTGGCGCCCTGCCGGACGACACCGAGGCAGACGAAGTGATCGACGGGCGGGGGCATGTCGCGCTGCCGGGCTTTTTCAACGCGCACTGCCACGCCGCGATGACGTTCGAGCGCGGCTGGGCGGAAGATCTGCCGTTTCCGCGCTGGCTGAACGAGAAGATCTGGGTGGCGGAGAGCGCGCTGACCCCGGACGACGTGTACTGGGGCGCGGCGCTGGCGGCCTGCGAAATGATCCGGAGCGGCACGGTGGGCTTCAACGATCACTACTTCTATATGGACCGCGTGGCCGAGGTCGTAGCCGAGAGCGGGATGAAGGCACAGCTTACGTCCTGCGTGTTCGGCATCGGCGCGGACAA
This sequence comes from uncultured Anaerolineaceae bacterium, assembly GCA_964526095.1. Lineage (GTDB taxonomy): Bacteria > Chloroflexota > Anaerolineae > Aggregatilineales > Aggregatilineaceae > Aggregatilinea. Next base: position 1,138 of record CAZGLU010000474.1, read on the forward strand.
GGAAGTGGGCGGGATCGGGCTGGACGAGGCGCTCGCGTTCATCGACCGTTGGCAGGGTGCGGCGGACGGCCGGATCCGGACGTGCCTGGGGCCGCACTCGCCGTACGTGTGCCCGCCGGATTTCCTGGCGCGGGTCGCAGACGAAGCGCAGGCGCGTGGGCTGGCGGTGCACATTCACTTGGCCGAGTCGCAGGAGCAGGTCGAAAATTCCCTGGCGCGGCACGGTCGCACGCCGGTCGCACAGCTCGCGGAGTTGGGCTTGTTCGAGGGGCGCACGGTCGCGGCGCATTGCCTCGCGGTGACGGACGAAGATCGCGCGATCCTGGCCGAGAAAGGCGTGTTCGTGGTGCGGACGCCGATCACGTACATGAAGCTGGCGATGCCGATGAACCATGTCAGCGACCTGAGTGCTGCGGGCGTGGTGACGGCGCTCGGCACGGACGGCCCGGCCTCCAACGCGGATATGGACATGCTCGCCGTCATTCGGCAGAGCGTGCTGCTTGAGAAGTACCTGCGGCTGGACCCGGAGGCGCTGCCCGGCGACACGACGCTGCGCATGGCGACGCAGCATGGCGCGCAGGCGATGGGCTTCGCGGGGAGCGGCGTGCTGCAAGAGGGCGCGCCCGCCGACCTGATCCTGATCGACTTCGACCGGCCGCACCTGCGCCCGCGCCACGACCTCGTGGCGAACGTCGTACACAGCGCGAAGGGCGCGGACGTCACGCATGTGATCGTGGACGGACGGCTGCTGATGCGTGACCGGGAGCTACTTACGCTGGACGAGGATCGTATCCTCTATGAGGCGGAGCAGCGCGCGTTCCGTATGGTCAGCCAGGATATGAACCAGATGCGCGAGTATCGGGCCTGACGTGGCGCGGGCCAGCTTCGGGGTTGTGGGGTTGTGTATTGGGTAAATGAGGCAGAGTGAAGACAATGCCTTGGCAGAAGAAAGTCGCGGACCTGTTTACGCTGTCGCGGGTCGTTATGGCGCCCGTGGTCGTGTGGATCGGCGTGGAATACGGCGTTGAGGGGATCGAAGCGACCCTGGCGCTGCTGCTCGCTGCCGCCACGCTTGACACGCTGGACGGGTACTTCGCTCGGCTGAGCCGCAGCCCGGTCCAGACGTGGATCGGCGCGCATGACGTCTTGTTCGACGTGGTGTTCAGCACGAGCCTGCTGATCTACCTCATGCTGGCGGGGCTGGTGCCCGTCTTGCTGGCCGTGGTCCACGGCGCAACGTGGCTGTGGATCTTCGCGCGGCAGAACGCCATCGCCAGCTCGTTCGCCGTGCTGTACCAGGGGCCGATCTACCTCGTGGTGGTGATCGCGGCGGTGAACTACCGGGCGCCCGTGCTGATCTGGCTGGTGTCGTGGCTGGCGCTGGCGGGTATATTCGCGTGGCGGCGGTTCTTCACCGTGCGCGTCCCCGCCTTCTTCAATGACCTGCAAGACCGCATCGCGGGTGGCCGGGGCCGGGGCGGGCCGATGCAGTAGCCGCGTGTAACGCGGTTTACCCCCTACCGCCTGGCCGCCCTCACTTGCGCAGGGACGCCTCCGACGGCTGGGCGAAGTACATGCGCCCGGCGTTGGTGACGATGTAGCGCGTGATCAGCACGGGGATGGTGCGGTCCATATAGCGCTCGCCCTCCTCGACCACGACCATCGTGCCGTCGTCCAGGTAGCCGACGCCCTGGTTGGCTTCACGGCCCTCCATGACCACGTGCAGATCGATGGTCTCGCCGGGCAGGTAGATCGCCTTCAGCGCGTTCGCCAGCTCATTGATGTTGAGGACGGGCACGCCCTGTAACTCGGCCACGCGGTTGAGGTTGAAGTCGTTGGTCATCACCGGGACGCCGCGCTCGCGAGCCAGCAGCACGAGCTTTTCATCGACCTCTGTCACACCCTCCACATCGTCATCGATGATCCGGATCGGCGCCTGACTGTGCGCCTGAAGCTCACTCAGGATCTCCAGGCCGCGCTTGCCCCGGTTGCGACGCAGCACGTCCGCTGAATCGGCCACGTGCTGAAGCTCGTTGAGCACGAAGCGCGGCACGAGCATGGTGCTGCTGATGAAGCCCGTGCGGCTGATGTCGAGGATGCGCCCATCGATGATCACGCTGGTGTCCAGCAGGATCTCGCCCGACGTGGCGGCGCTCGGCATCCGGCCCAGGGTCGAGGGGGTGGCGCGCAGCAGGCCGCCGAACAGGGCGAAGATCTCCCGCGCGCGGGAGGCGAAGACCGTCACGCTGAGGTATGCGATCACGATGACGGCGACCGTGGGGAGGAACTGCCCGAACGGATCCGGCAGGAGCGAGAA
>CAZGLU010000475.1:0-3424 GCA_964526095.1 uncultured Anaerolineaceae bacterium
CGGCGAGAAGGTCGGCCTGGTGAAGGTCCGCCTCTATCGCCCGTTCGACGGCGCGGCCTTCGTGCGCACGCTGCCCGCCAGCGTGCGGAAGATCGCCGTGCTCGACCGCACCAAGGAGCCGGGAGCGCAGGGTGAGCCGCTCTACCTGGACGTGGTGGGCGCGATCACCGAAGCCTTCTCCAACTGCGAGCTGGCGCAGTACCCGACCATCGTCGGCGGGCGCTACGGCCTCGGCTCGAAGGAGTTCAACCCCGGCATGGCCAAGGCCGTGTTCGACAACCTGGCCGCAGACAAGCCGAAGAACCACTTCACCGTCGGCATCATCGACGATGTGACCGGCACGAGCCTGGAGTGGGACAACGACTTCACGACCGAGAACCCGGACGTGCACCGCGCGATGTTCTTCGGCCTCGGCGCGGATGGCACCGTCGGCGCGAACAAGAACTCGATCAAGATCATCGGCAAGGCGACCGACTTCTACGCGCAGGGTTACTTCGTGTACGACTCGAAGAAATCCGGCGCGCGCACGGTGTCGCACCTGCGCTTCAGCAAGAAGCCGATCCGCAGCACTTACCTGATCTCGCAGGCTGACTTCGTGGCCTGCCACCAGTTCAGCTTCATCCATCGCTACGGCGAGATCCTGGACTGCGTCAAGCCCAACGGCACCTTCCTGCTCAACGCGCCGTACCCCGCCGACGAGATCTTCCGGCACCTGCCGATCGAGGTGCAGGAGAAGATCATCGGCAAGAACCTCAACTTCTACGTCATCAACGCGGACGAGCTGGCGCGTGAAGTGGGCCTGGGCCGCCGCATTAACATCATCATGCAGACGGCGTTCTTCCTCATCTCCGGCGTGCTGCCTGAAGAGAAGGCGATGGAGATGATCGAGATGGCCGTCGAGGACACCTACGGCCGCAAGGGCGGCGTCGTGGTCGAGATGAACATCAACGCCGCGCGCCAGACCAGCAACCACATCCAGAAGGTCACGGTCCCGGCGCAGGTGGTTGAGCCGACCCCGACGGAAGCGCACATCCGCCCGCCCGTCCCCGAGGACGCGCCGGAGTTCGTGAAGACGGTCACCGGCGAGATCATCGCGGGCCGTGGCGACTGGCTGCCCGTGTCGGCGCTGCCCATCGACGGCACCTACCCGACCGGCACGACCAAGTACGAAAAGCGCAACATCGCGACCGAAGTCCCGGTATGGGAGCCGGAACTCTGCATCCAGTGTAACCAGTGCTCGCTGGTGTGCCCGCACAGCGTCATCCGCATCAAGATCTACCCGGAGGCGTACGCCAACGGCAGCTCGCCCGCGACCTTCAAGTCCATCGAGGCGAAGGGCAAGCAGTGGGCTGGCATGCGCTACACGCTCCAGATCTCGCCGGAGGACTGCACCGGCTGCTACGCCTGCGTTGAGGCCTGCCCGGCCTTCGGTAAGGACGAGCAGGGCAACAAGACGCCGGACTTCAAGGCGATCAATATGGCCCCGCTGACCGAGTCGCTGCGCGAGCAGGAGGTCGAAAACTGGGAGTACTTCATCACGCTGCCGGACACCGACCCGTCGACCTTCAACCGCTTCACGGTGAAGGGTTCGCAGTTCCTGCCGCCCACGTTCGAGTTCTCGGGCGCGTGCGCTGGCTGCGGCGAGACCCCGCTCATCAAGCTGATGTCGCAGCTTTACGGCGACCGTGCCCTGATCGCGAACGCCACCGGCTGCTCGTCGATCTACGGCGGCAACCTGCCGACCACGCCCTACACGACCCGTGCGGATGGGCGCGGCCCGGCCTGGTCCAACTCGCTGTTCGAGGACGCCGCCGAGTTCGGCATGGGCATGCGCCTCACCGTGGACAAGATGACCGAGTTTGCTCAGGAGAAGCTTGAGCAGCTCATCGCGCAGGCGACCAACCACGTGGACCTGCTGACCGCCATCCGTGACGCCGACCAGAGCACGCAGGAAGGCATCGAGGAGCAGCGCCAGCGCGTGGCCGAGTTGAAGCGCCTGCTGGAGCAGGACGATAGCGACCTGGCCCAGACGCTGCAGAGCGTGGCGGACTACCTCATCAAGAAGTCGGTCTGGATCATCGGCGGCGACGGCTGGGCGTACGACATCGGCTACGGCGGCCTGGATCACGTCCTCGCCTCCGGCAAGAACGTGAACGTGCTGCTGCTGGACACCGGCGTGTACTCCAACACCGGCGGCCAGATGTCCAAGGCAACGCCGCGCGGGGCGGTTGCGAAGTTCGCCGCGGCGGGCAAGGACATGCCCAAGAAGGACCTGGGCATGATCGCCATGACCTACGGCAACATCTACGTCGCACAGATCGCGCTCGGCGCGAACATGAACCAGGCGGTGAAGGCCTTCCAGGAGGCCGAAGCCTACGACGGGCCGTCGCTCATCATCGCCTACGCGCACTGCATCGCGCACGGCTATGACCTGCGCTACGGCAACGACATGCAGAAGGATGCGGTTAACAGCGGGTTCTGGCCGCTCTACCGCTACAACCCGATGCTGGCCGCCGAGGGCAAGACGCCGTTGGTGCTGGACTCGAAGGCCCCGACGATGGACGTCGAGGAGTTCATGTACCGGCAGAACCGCTTCAAGATCCTGCGTGCCGCCGATCCGGAGCGTGCCGAGCGGCTGCTTGAGGCTGCCCGCAGCGACGTGGCGAGCCGGTGGAAGATGTACGAACAACTGGCGGCGCTCGATCTCTAAGCCCGCCTGACGGACCGAGGCGCGGGGGTGTTTCCCCGCGCCCACAAACAAAGCGCCCCAGGCATCAACCTGGGGCGCTGCCGATTCAGTTGGGACGCTTGCCGTTTATTGGCGGAACTCGTTCAACACGTCCACCAGTTCGGGCACGCTGACCGGCTTGATCAGGAACAGGTCAGCCCCGACGTCACGATAACGCGCGATATAGTCCGGCAGATCGTACGCCGTGATCATCACCACCGGCACGTTTATCCCATGTTCCCGCAGCACACTCGTCATATCCAGCCCGGTCAGCTTGCCGGGCAGGCGGATGTCCACCAGGATCAGGTCAGCATCCCAGATCGCGTCGCTTTGCAGCGCGCTCTCAGCATCGCCAAAGGTCGCCAACCGGTCCCCGGTGGTCCGCGTCAGGCGCTGCAAAAGCTGGATGTTACCTGGGTCATCTTCGACGTAGATAATATTCATCGATCCCACCATGAAAGACGAAGCTTGATCAGTCCGTTGATTATACGCATTAAAGGCGTTTAACACCAAGCTTAGCAGCGCGCCACCTGTCAGGTTTTCGGATCTTTTTCGGGAAACTAGTCCTCCGGGGCGCGGGGCGGACCCGGCAGCCACCCGAACGGGACCTCGTCTTCGGTTTCGTCGGCGGACGCCCCCCGCGCCAGATCGCTCAACCGCTAGATCGGAAGAGCACACGTCTGAACTCCAGTCACC
>CAZGLU010000476.1:0-3417 GCA_964526095.1 uncultured Anaerolineaceae bacterium
CGCGATGGAATCTCGTGACTGGAGTTCAGACGTGTGCTCTTCCGATCTCGTTGCATCGGCGGGCAGCGCCCCGTCGAGCAGGTCCAACAGCCCCTGCTTGGTGACGCCGAAGATCAGTTCATCCGCCGCCTGCCGCTCATATTGCCGGATGACCTGGTAAATCATCATCACGTTGTACGCCAGGGTTTCGGGGCCGGTCTGGTGCTCGCGCCACAGCCAGGAGGCATACGTCGCAAAGCCCTCGTTGAGCCAGATGTCCTCCCACTTCGCCAGCGTAACGCTGTTGCCGAACCACTGGTGCGCGAGTTCGTGCGCGGCGGCCTCCTCCACCTCGCCGGTCCCGGTGACCCAGTTGCGGGCGAACAGGCTCACCGTCTGCGTCTCCAGCGCGAAGCTGAGGTTGGTATCCGCCACGTACACCCCATACGCCTCGAACGGGTAGGGGCCGAAGATGTCGCTGAAGTAGGCGAGCATCTCCGGCGTGTTGGCGAAGTCATGCGCGGCCTGCTCAGCCAGTTCCGTGGGGAAGTAGTTCCGGATCACGACGCCGTCCGGCCCCTCCTGCTCCTCGCGCACGAAGTCGTCAATGCCAACCGTTACGAGGTAGCTCGCCATGGGGAAGTCGTGCTCCCACACGTAGGTCGTCATGTCGCCGTCCGCGATCTCGTCGGTCAGCCGGCCGTTGGCAACCACCACGTACGGCTGCGGCACGGTGATGCGGAAGGTGTAGGTCGCCTTGTCCAGCGGGTGATCGTTGACGGGGTACCACCCGGACGCCCCGGATGGCTCGCTCGCGACGAAGATGCCATCCCCGAAGTTCTGCCAGCCGATCAGCGCGAAGATCGCCTCGGACCGGATCGCCCCCGGCTTGCCGCTGTAGTGCGTGGTGAGCGTGAAGGTGTCGCCCGCCGCCAGCGGCTCGTCGGGCAGGATCACCAGCTCCGGCTCCGCCCGCTCGTACGCCACCGGCTCGCCGTCGAGCAGGATCGCCTCGATCTCCAGGCCCACGAAGTCGAGGTTGAACGTCTCAAGCGCCTCGGTCGCCTCGGCCTCCATCGTCACGGTCCCGTCGAGCGTGTTGGTCGCGACATCCACCGTCAGCTCGATCGTGTAGTGCTGCGCATCATAGCCGCTGTTACCCAACTGCGGGTAGTAGGTATCGCCCAGGCCCGCGCGCTCCGCCTCCGGGCCTTGCCCATACGCGACGCCCGCCGTCAGCAGCAGGACGATCAGAACAAGCAACGTTTTGTGCCCCATCAAAAGCTCCTCTCCGATACCTGGGCGCCGCACCATGATGCGACACACTATATGGAAATATACGGGCCCACCGGGGGAAATTCACAACAGGGCAGGGCGGCGTGCGCGGGCGCCGGGGTCAATCCTCGTCGAGCCAGTCCCCCCAGTCCCCATCGTCGTCCGGCTCGGGGGCCTTTTTCTTCTTGCGCTGCCACACGACGGGGTCCTCCAGGGTGCGCTTGGCGGCCTCCGCCAGCGACGCAGCGAAGACCTCGTAATCGTCCAGGGCAAACGCCAGCCGCTCCGCGCCGAACTCGAAGCGCACGAGGCCCGCGCCATCGGGCTGGTCCAGCCGCCGCGTCGCGCTGATCTTCTGGACCTGCTCCAGCGGGAGCGTGCGCTCGACGCGCTCGCCGTCCAGCACGACGAGATGGGAGGGCATCAGGTAAAGCTGGCGGGCCGGTCCGAGCGTCCACGCGCCGAGCAGGTCCTGGGTCGCGGGGTGGGCCGGGAACGGGCCGACGTGGATGTAGGGACGGCGGCGGCGGTAGGCGGTCACCTGCTCCGGCGTGGCGACCGCCTTCAACGCGCGGACCAGCGCCATCATGCGCTCGCGTGGCAGGCGCAGCACGATCCGGTGCCACGCCCCGCCGCGCTCGACGTGCAGCCACAGCGTATTCATACCGGAGGTGTACTTCTTCGGCCTGCCGAACCAGCGCAGCTCGACCGGCGCGAAGGTAAAGGACGAGGGTGGGTCGGTGTGCAGCGTGTAGAGCGTCACCTGTGCCGCGTCGAAGGCGATCAGAAACGGGCGCGGCCGGGTTCGCGCGCCGTTGATCACCTCCCGCCTCGCGCGGCCCCAGGGGTCGTGCACCCACACCGGGGCCGGGTTTGCGCTTTGGAGTTCCTCGATCAACTGCCTGGTCCGTCGGCCCTGGCGGACCGACCGCACCACGGATGCGGCGCTCCACGCGCCCACGGCGCCGAAGAAACCCAGGACGATCCCGGCCATACTGCCCGCTTCCTCCTCGTTGGGGCCACGCTCAGTCCGCCGCCGATGACGGCGCGGCCACCGTCGCCGCCGGGACACGCCGCCGCCAGTTGACGCCCACGATGCCCGCCAGGATCAGCGCCGCCCCCGCAACGATCTTCCAGTCCACCGGCTCGTCGAGGAACAGCGCGCCCAGCGTCACCCCAACCGGCGGCATGACGTACGTCACCAGCGTGGTGCGGGTCGCGCCCCATACGTCGATCAGGTGGTAAAACAGGAAGTATGCGATCACCGTGTTGACCAGCGCAAGCGTGATGACCGCCAGCAGCGCCTCGGTGCCGAGCGCCGCCACGTCCGGCAGCGGCCGCGTGATGCTCAGCGTCAGCACGACCATCACGATCCCGCCGATGATCAGCGATCCGCCCGCCGTGGTGAACGGGTCCACGCCGCGCAGGTAGCGCCGGATCACCACCGCCGACAAGGCGTAGCAGAACGAGGCGACCAGCACGGCAAGCTGGCCGCTGAACGGGTTCGGGCTGGTGGAGGTAGCGTCGCGGCTCGCCAGCAGCGCCACGCCGACGAACCCGGCCAGCAGCCCACCCACCTTCTGCGGCGTGATGTGCTCGTCGGACAGGGCGGCGTGCGCGATGACCAGCGTAAACAGCGGCGTGGTCGCGTTCAACACTGTCGCAAGGCCGCTGTCGATGTCCTGCTCGCCCCACGTGATCAGGGTGAACGGCACGGCGGTATTCATCACGCCGACGACCAGCAGCGCGAGCCGCTCGCGGCGGGAGTCCGGCCAGCGCCGCCGCGTGACCGCCAGGAAGCCGGCCATGAAGATCGCCGCCAGCCCGATGCGGACCGTCACCAGGGGCAGCGGCGTCAACTCGTCCACCGCGACCTTGATCAACAGAAACGACGAACCCCAGATCAGGCCCAACAGGCCGAAGATCGCCCAGTTTTTCATCTGTCCTCTGCTCCGTTGTAAACAGCGTCGATGGGTGGGTGGGCTGTCCGGCAACAAATAACGCTCCGCGGGGCCGCAGAGCGTTTGCCAGACGTGAGACGGTCCCTGCGTGGCTACCGCGAGGTCGGGGCCTCCTCGATGACCACATGCGGGAAGAACTGACGGATGGTCCCGGCGATCCAGCCGTGCAGCGTATTAAGGGACAGCGGGCAGCCCTCGCACG
>CAZGLU010000477.1:0-3415 GCA_964526095.1 uncultured Anaerolineaceae bacterium
GAAGCGCGTGGCCCGCAGCAGGGCCACCGTCGGCGGACCACCGGCGTCCTGCTTGTTGGCGGTGTTGGCCACCAGCGGCAACTTGCGCAGCCCGTCGAACGCCAGGTAGCGCGCCGTGCTGCTCGGCGCGGCGTTGTCGCTGTTGATGTTGCCGGTCGCCCCGGTCTGCACGTCCCCGTTCAGCAGCACGTGATCGATCGCGTCGGCCATAGCCCGCAGCGCCTGCTCGCGATAGAGCGGGATCAACGGGATCGCCGCGTCCTCAACCAGCTCCGCCGAAAACCCGACGCGCAGCGCCAGCTTCTTGGCCGTCAGCGTGACCTTGCCGCTGCCGATCTGGCTGTCCGGGATCGGGTTCGCGGCCCCCAGCGTGAGGTCGTCCTCGTCCTGCGTCTCCGGCACGTAATACACCGAGGGGTCGGTGCCGGAGATCGGCAGCTCGAACGGGTTGGCGGGCATCTCGACCACGCGGAACAGCGGCAGCACGACGTTCTCCGCCCGCGTCCGGCGCCACAACTCGCTGGACCAGATGTCGGGCACCCAGTCCTGCCCAAAGCCCTCGTTGGCGGTGTGCATCAACTCGTCGGCCTTGACGGGCAGGTAACGCAGCGCCCCGCCGTCGAGCTGGCCCCGCTCCACGGCACGATACGCCTTGTGCGCCAGCTCGCGCATGAACGCGGCGGACGGGGACCACTGCCCGCTGCGGCTCAGCCAGGTGTGCATGAACGCCATGTCCACCGCGTCCAGGTCGGCGTACTTGCTGCGGACCTCGATCACCGGCGCCTGGGGCCGGTACGCCTCCTGCGCCGCCGGGAGCCGCTTGATGGCCGGTCCCGTGCCCGGCGCCCCCGTCCCGTTGCCGCCGTTCGTGCCCGTATGTTGATCCATGTCCCCTCCGATCCCCTCACCGTCGAATAAGCGCGCGGTCGGCAGGCCCAGCGCCTCGAACGCCGCCTTGACCGCCACCGCATCGGTGTAGCGCGGCTCGGCCGGGTTGGGCGTCAGGCTGCCCTCCACGATCGGCCAGCGCCGGATGTGCCCGTCCGCCGCGACGGAAACCAGGTGCGGCAGGCTGCCGCTGCTCCACCCCAGCGCGCCCTGGCGCACGAGGTCCATCACCGCCCGCGCCCACCGGCTCCGCAAATCAAGCTGCGCCTGGACCCACACGCCCGTTTCGTCAACGCGCCAGCCCTCGATCTGGCCGATCAGGGCCGGACCCATGTCGTCGTCCAGGCCATGCTGGTACAGCACCGGGCGGCGCGGGTACCAGTCCAGCCCGAGGTCCGTCTCCGGCGTGAAGTACTCGCCGTGCAGGTCGCGCTGCGTCGCGTCGCCCCACACCACGAGGTACCCGCCGACCCGTCCCGCTCCGTCGAGCGCCTTGGCTGCCGTCGCCGGCGCGCGGATCATCCCGCCCTCCATCGTCCCTCCTGCTGCGCATCAACGTCGTGCAGCATCAGGATAGAACAAATGGTCGGCCCTGTCTTCACCGCTAAGCGCTCATCGTTAAGGTTCAACCGTTATTGGTCACACGTTACTGGTCACAACAAAAAGCGCCGCGAGGTGCGGCGCTTCGGAACGACCGGAACGGGTGCGGGCGGGGATGGTTACGGGATCACGAGCTGCTGCCCGACGTAGATCCGGTTCGGGTTGACGATCCCATTGGCGGCGGCGAGCTTGGGATAGGTCGTGCCGTACTTGAGCGCGATGCGGAACAGGTTCTCCCCGGCGGCCACGACATGGATCCGCGCACCGGCTGCGGGCTGAGTCGGCGCCACAGGCGTCGTATAGTACGGCGGCCACCAGGGGTGGTGATAGCCGGGCCAGACGGACTTGGTGGGGTGCGGGGCCGGGCTGTGTACCACCGCCGGGATCGCCCCACACACGTCCACCGGCACGATCAGGTGGCTGGCAGCCGGGTTTACGTCATAGTGAACCTGCAACTCGTTCGACGTCAGCACCCACAGGCTGACCCCCTCCCCGCTTGCGACGGGCTGGTTCGCGCCGGTCGCCTGCGCGGTCGCCAGTGGCCGGGCGATCTGCTCAAGCTGCACATGAAACACGGCTTTCGGCCCGGCCCAGACGGTGATGCCGTCTGCGATGCATTCCAGGATAAAAGGACTGCTGCCCTGGGCCGATGCCGTCCCCACCGCCGTAAAGGCGAGCACCATTACCAGCAACAGCACCACCACACGCGTCCCGCGGCCTGTCTTCATCGGAGGTTCCCCCTTTTTCAGCTTAAGAGTCTAGAAAGCCTTAATTTCATTATAGGGGGAAACCCGCTTTTCGCAGCCTATTTCTAACCTCCTTCATACCACCGTTAAGGGTGCTGGCCGCCGATGGCTTCAAGCGCCTCCGCCGCGAGCCGCCGCAGATGGGGATCCTCGCCCTCGCACGCCGCACGCAGGCCCGGCAGCGCACGCGGATCGCCCAGCCGCCCCAAGGCCAGCGCCGCCGTGCGTGATACGTTCCAGTCGGGGATGGCGAGCGCTTCGACCAGCGCCGGCACGCTTTCGGGGCTGCGGATCAGCGCCAGCGCCCACACCGCGCGGCGCTGCACGTCGCGATTGGGGCTGCGCAGCGCCCGGGTCAGCCCTGCGATCGCCGCCGGGCCGATGGCTCCCAGGGCCGCGGCTGCCTCGTGCTGCACGTCCAGATCATCGTCGCCGAGCGCGCCGAGGAGCGCATCAATTGCCGCGTCGTCGGCTGTCGCGCTCACGGCACGGATCGCCAGGCGCCGCACGCCGGGGAAAATCGGGTGCGTGACGGCCCGGAGCAGCGCGGCCCGCGCGGCCGGATCACTGCTGCGCACCAGCGCGCTCACCGCGTTGGGATGCCCGGCCGGGTTCGCGCGGCTCAACACTGCCACCGCCGCGACGACCGGCTCTGAGGCATCGCCCACCGCTTGCATGTGAGCGGCACCAAGCGCCGCCGCCAATGGGTCGAGCCGCGCAAGCAGATCCCCGGGCAGGCCCTCAGCCAGCGGCACCGGATCGAGCGCCGCCAGCCGCGGGTGAGGCTCTGGCGCCCCGGCGACCACCGGGATCACGGGCACGCCATGCGCCAGGGCGGTCGCCCACTCGTAGGCGGTAAAGGGGGACGCGACGGACTCATCCGTCAGGAGCACGACGAGCGCAAACGCGCGTTCCAGCGCGTCGTCGATGCCCGGCCACCAGGTCGCGCCCGCCTGCGGGTTGGGGTCCAACCAGCTCGCGTACCCGGCTGCCTCGACGGCGGCTTGCAGCGCCGCCGCACGCTCCACGTCGGCGTAGTGGTAGGCAATAAAAACGTGCGACATCTTTTGCAGGCCCCTCCGTCTAACGTGACAGAACATCGCCGGAAGCGCACACGCAGCAGGTTCCCGTCCCCAACCGCCCTGCACGCTGGCCTTTTCGGTGGTTTCTATTGTAGCGCC
>CAZGLU010000478.1:0-3401 GCA_964526095.1 uncultured Anaerolineaceae bacterium
TGCCGCCCTCGCCAAGCTGACCGCCGCGCCGCTGGTCCTGCTGCCGCCCCTGGCCGCGCTCCTGCTCGCGCCGGGCCGCACGGACCTCGCGGCGACGTGGCGCCGGGCGTGGCCCGCGCTGCGGGCGGCCGGCCTCGCCTGCGCCGCGATCTGGGTCCCTTACCTCGGCGTGGCGGCGTGGATGTACAACATCCAGGGCGTCGATCCGATCGTGATCGACACGTTCCTGTTGCAGACGGACGTGCAGCCCGCCACGCTGGCGACGAAGCTGGCCGACACGTGGGACACCGTCGCGGTTTACCTTTCCGCGCCGCTGGCTGGCCTGCTGCTGGCGGGGGGCGCCGCGCTCGTGTGGCGGCGGACCCGGCCCGCGCTGTTCGTGCTGAGCTGGCTCCTGCTGCTGTGGGGGCCGAGCATCATGCTGGCGGGCGAGGTTCAGCCGCGCTACCTGATGGCGGGCACACCCGCGCTGGCCGCGCTCGGCGGGGGGATCGCCGCGACGGGACGCGCGTGGCGCGCGGGGCGGCACGGCGGGACAGCGGCGTGGCTGGCGCTCGGTACATGGGCGGTCGGCTTCGCGCTGCCGTTCGCATCCCTGGCCGCGACCGACCCCGCCCGCCTGCACTTGACCGAGAAGGACAATTACAACTACTTCCACGGCCAGTACAACGGCTGGGGCATCGCGCTCGCGCTCGACTACTTAGCGGCGGAGGCCGCGCCGGACGCGGGGCGCATCCCCATCGCCGTGGTGATGCGCAACTGCGGCGTCGTGGCGCTGCACCTCGCCCCGCCGTTTGACGGGGACTGCATCGACTGGCACAGCTTCCCGGAGGACGAGGTTGCGCTTGACGCGGCGTGGTGGACCCCCGTACACGCGGCGCTGGCGCAGGGGCCAGTCGTGTACGCGGTCACCGAGTACCTGCCCCCCGGCGAGCCGCCGCCCGGCGGCGGGCTGGTCTGGACGCCCCTACACCACTTCAACCGCCCGCACGGCGACGGGCCGCCGGTGACGGTGTGGCGGGTTGAGCGGGCGGCAGGCGGCTAGCGCGTCCATTCCAGCGTGACGCGCACCTCGTCGCGCGTGAACTCGAAGGGCACCTGCACCGCCACGAACAGGGCGCCTGGGCTGACGGCGTCCGCGATCGTGCCGGACAAGGGAAGCTCGGCCCCGTTCGCCCCGACGCCCAACGCCGGACCGGTGCCGAAGGGGTGATCGGCGGTGTACGCGCGGACGAGCGCCCCGACTCCCTCGACCACTTCGGCGCGGATCGTGGCCGCCTCGCCTTCGTCGGCCAGCAAGCGTACGACCTGCACCGGCGCGCGGTAGGAGGCCGTCACCTCCAGCGGCTCGCCCGCCGCGAGCGGCTGCACGTCCACCGCCGCCGGGTGGAGGTCATACGGCCCCTCGGCGCCGACCAGCACGCGGAAGGTGCGCCCGCCGAGGTAGTACAGGCCGAGGTACGCGATCCCACCGGGGTTATCGGCTCGTGCGGCGCTGTCCAGCCGGTCCGCTTCCAACAGCGGCTCATCGGCGGGCGTGATGAAGCCCGATTGATAAGGCTGGTGCGCCACCCACAGGAACGCGCCCTCGGCGGCGGCATCCTCGATCTCGACGGTGAACGGCTGGTCCGGGTCGGCGGCCAGCGTGTACACCTGGTACGGCTCTCCCGCGTCGGGGGTGACGCTGAGCGGCTCGTCCAGCGCCAGTTCGGCGGGCGCCACGGCGTAGAGCGTGACCGTGTACCGGCTCGTGCCCAACATGCTCGCCGGTCGTCCTAACGTCAACTCGATGGCCTGCCCCTCGCCCGCCCCATCCCGCGCCGGGATGAAGTCGAGCGTGCTGATCGGGCCATCCCCGCCACCGCCGCCCCGGTTGTAGCACGCGGGTTCGCCATCTTCGGCGGCCTGCACGCAGATCTGGCGCAGCGCGACCACGCGCGACGCCTCGACCGTCACAACGGCGTCCTGCCCGGCAGGCAGCTCAGCGCGGTACGTCACGCTCGCGCCGCTGGCAAGCTGGCCGCTCACCGGCTCACCGGGCATCAAAGGGGCCGGATCGCCCGGCTGCGCCCACGCGGGAACGCCGCCCACCAGCAGCGCCGCGAGGGCGACCGCCACCACACCACTCCGCCACACGCACCGTATCATGGGGTCCTCTCCTGAAGGGGGCGCTCCGCCGCCGGTTGGCCCAGAGCCGAAAAAGGCCGGGTACCCGGGCATCCGCACCCAGCCCGTGCCTGCCGATCCGCTATCATCATAGATCAAGTTTTCCAGCGCGCGACCCGTGCCTGCGCGGGGGTCCACATGGCGGCGGTTTGCGTTCCGGGGGGCGCGGCGTACAATCTGCACGAGGATCGGCGGGTCATTCAGCGGAACGGAAAAGCCATGCGCAACCTCGTCAACTGCTTCCTGTTCGCCCTGGTGACGGCCATCGTGTGTGCGGGGGTGGGCGGCGCCGCGTACCTGATGGCCGAACGGTACGAGGTGGAGGCCGAGCCGCGCGCCGCCGTGACCGCGCAGCCGCTCGACGCGGAGCCGGGGACCCTGCCCGCCGCGCAGGAGACCGCTGCGCCGGAGGGGACCGCCGATACCTCAGCCGAAGCGACCGCCGGGGCCACCGTCCAGCCGACCGCCACCCGGACCCCGCGCCCCACCATGCAGCCTAGTCCGACGCCGGACGCCACCGCCACGCCGCGCCCGACCAGCACGCCCGCCTTTACGGTGTGGGTCATCCGCGCGGCGACGAATGTGCGCGTGCGAAGCTGCCCCGGCCAGGAATGCGCCTCGATCGGGACCGTGCGCCCCGGCACGGAGGTCGAGGTGTTGGAGACGATCGACGGCTGGCACGCGATCCGGTGGGAGGACGGGGAAACGGGTTACATCCTGGCGAGCCTGTCCGTCGAAGCGACGACCACGCCCTGATCGCCACGGAGCGCCGTTCCATGCCCGCCCGACCCACCCGCCAGCTCACGCTGCTCCTCGTCGCGCTCGTGCTGCTTGGGGGCTTCGCCCTGCGCGCGTATAACATCGGCGCGGTGCCGGTCTTCGTGGACGAGTACAACCACATCCGGCGCGCGCAGGTCGCCTACGATTTCGACTACAACCCGATGCAGACCAGCCACGGCAAGCTGCTGTTCTACTACTGGATCGGGCTGTTCGACCCCGAAGGGCCGGGCACGCTGGCAGTATCACGCTGGGCGAACGCGCTGATCTCGCTGCTGACCGGCGCGGCGGCGGGGGCAACGGCGCGACGCCTGTTCGGGCCGCGCGCCGTGCTGCCCGCCGTGGCCTTCTACGCGCTCGTGCCGTTCGCAGTGTTCTTCGACCGCACCGCCCTGGCGGACCCGCTGGCGGGCAGATCGGAAGAGCGTCGTGTAGGGAAAGAGTGTAGGATAGGGTGT
>CAZGLU010000479.1:0-3401 GCA_964526095.1 uncultured Anaerolineaceae bacterium
CACACCCTATCCTACACTCTTCCCTACACGACGCTCTTCCGATCTCCTGGCATAGCCTTTGTCGAGATCGCGGGCGAAGTGCAGATGGTCGAGCTGCAAGCGGGCGAAAAGCTGAAGGTCGATCCCGGCCATATCGCGATGTACGAGCCGACGTGCCACTACGACATCGAGATGGTCAAGGGCGTGATGAATATCTTCCTCGGCGGCGAGGGGCTGTTCCTGGCGACGGTCACCGGGCCGGGGCGCGTGTGGCTGCAAACCATGCCGCTCAGCAACCTGGCGGCCAAGCTCAAGTCGTACATCGGGACATCGTCGTAACCGGACCAGCCCGACCCGGCTGGCGCCTGCCCCTCACCGGCGGAAAGGGCGAACACAATTCCCCCTCTCCAATCCAGGTTTGGAGAGGGGGTCAGGGGTGAGGTCGCTCTTTGCCCGCGCCGAAAGCGGGCCGCTGACGGGTTCAGCTTACGCGCCGTCCTCGGTCGCTTCCTGGCCTTCCATCGGCCTGGAGACGTCGACCACCTTCGCGTTCAGCACGCGGATCAAGTCTTCCACCTTGACCTTGAGGTTGACCCCGCGCTGCCCGGCGTTGACGAGGATCGCCTCGTGCTGCCGGGCCGCCTCGTCAAGGTACACCTCCCACCGCTTCATCGTCAGCGCCAGCGCGCCGATGCCGCCGGTCTTCAAGCCGGTGACGGCCTCCGCGCCGCGCTTGGTCGGCATGGTGGCCTTCTTGAGGCCGATCGCGCGCGCGAACTGCTTGAGGTCCAGCGTCCGGTTGGAGGCGATCATCACCAATGCATGCTCGCCCTTGTCCAACTGGACGACCAGCGTCTTGTACACCTGATCGGGCGGCAGGCCCATCGCCTCCGCCGCGTGGACGCCGTCCACGATATCGGGCGCGTACGTGAAAACCTCGTATTCGACGCCCTGGCTCTCCAGGAAGCGCATCGAATTCAGCTTCTTGATCTCCTGGCTCATCACTCACCTGCTTACCTGCACCGGCCGTGCCCCATGCACCGCCGCCCGATCCTACAACGGCTCCGCACCCTCTCCATCCGAAAGCGGTGCGCCCAGGTAGCCGACCACGTTGCCTTTCAGGTCCAGCAGCGCGTCCCCATCGAGCAGCCACTGCCGGCTTCCATCGAGGTTGTATATCACCTGCCCCTCGACCGTGCCGATCATCGTGCCTTGCAGGTCGTAAACGCGGTTGCTGGTGAGATAGGCGAAAACCTCGCCATCCCGGGTGGCGATCCCGCGTGTGGACATACCTGGCTCCTTTCTCCCGCTAACGAGATGTTACACGGTATCAACCAGATTCTGCCCTCAAACGGGTGATGTGCCCACTCAGTCGCCCGGCGCGCCCGCCTGCTCCGCCTCCGTCGCCAGCGGGATCGTGAAGTGGAAGGTGGAGCCGACCTCTAACTCGCTCTCGACCCACACCCGTCCGCCGTGCAGCTCGACCAACCCGCGCGTGATCGTCAGGCCGAGGCCCGTACCGGGCTGCTCGCGCGTCTTCGGGTTGTCGCTGCGGAAGTAGGGGACGAACAACTGCTGGAGGTCCTCCTCGCTGAGGCCGATGCCCGTATCCTCCACGCTGACGTGGAGCACGTGGGGCGCGCCCTGCGGGTCCCAGGTGTTGCGCGCCACCTCCGCGCGGATGGTGATCACCCCTTCCGGCGGCGAGTACTTATGCGCGTTGGACACGAGGTTGGTCATCACCTGGATCAGCCGGGTCTGGTCGCCGCGCACCACCGGCAGGTCGTCGGGCAGGTGTACGGCGAGGCGCTGCCCCTTCTCGTCGATGGCGCGCTGTTGGGCGCGCAGCGTCTCGCTGACGACCTGGCGGAAGTCCACCGGCCCGATCTCCAGGCGGAGGTTGTTCGTCTCCTGTTTGGTCAGGTCGTTCAGGTCGCTCACCAGCGTCTCCATGCGGGTGACGTTGCTGTAGATCGTGTGCAGGAAGTCGGACTGCTGCTCGTTGACGGGGCCGACGACGCCCTTGAGCAGCAGGTCGGTGTAGCCCTTCATGCTGGTCATCGGGTTGCGCAGCTCGTGCGCCACGAAGCTGACGAACTCGCTCTTAGCCTGGTTGGCGCGCTCAAGCTCCTGGTAGAGCTGCGCATTGACGATCGCCGGGCTGGCGTGCTCCGCCAAGCGGGCCACGAAGTCCAGGTCCAGCAGGTCGAGCGTGCCCTCCCGGTCGCTCTCCAGGATGATCATGCCGATCACCTGGTTGGCGGTGAACAGCGGCACGATCAACTGCGCGACGCAGCCGGGCAGCGTTTCGTGGTAGTCAGGGTCGATCGAGACGTCGGTGATCAGCGACGGCTGGCCGCTGCGGATGACGCGCCCGGTGATGCCGCGCTCGATCGGGTAGGTCCCCGGCCCCTCCGCGCTGAAGGGGCTGTCCTCCGGGTAACCGTAGGACGCGACCAGCCGCAGGACGTTCCGCTCGCGGTCGAGGATGAACAGCGCGCCGGTCGTCGCGCCGCTCTTGCGCAGCGCCCAGTCCATCGTGATGTCAACCACGTTCTTCAGGTTCAGGGTGCGGTTCAATTCCTGGTCGATGCGCTGCATGGTGTCCAGTTCCTGCACACGCAGCGCAAGCTGCTGGTCCGTCATGTTGAACAGGCGCGCGTTCTCGATGGCGATGGCCGCCTGCCCGGCGAACGTTTCCAGCAGGTCGGCGTCCTCGCTGATGAAGATGCTCCCGTCGAGCTTGTTGATCGTTTGCAGCACGCCGATGGCCCGGCCCTGCACCAGCAGCGGCACCGACAGGATCGTGCGCGCCCGGAAGCCACCCTCCGCGCCGTTCCCGCCGGACGCCGAATCTCCGAGCAGGTCCTCGACGCCGCCCAACCCGTCGTACCACCGCGAGTCGCGCAGCGTGTCGTTGACGATCACCGGCGCCCCGCGCTGGACGGTCGCCCCGGCCAGCCCGGTGCCCGCCGGGATCCGCCGCCCGGCCAGGTCCGCCCCAGGGCCACCGACGACGACGCGGTATTCCAGGTCGTTCGTCTCCTCATCCACCAGCAGCAGGCTGCCTGCCTCGGTGCCGAGGATCTGCACCGCGCTCTCGGTGATCATCGTCAGCAGGCGGTCCACGTTGCCCAACTCGGCGGCAAGCTGGCTGGAGATCTCGTTGATGGCGCTGAGCTGCCGCGCGCGCTGCTGCGTCTTGTCGAACAGTTGCAGCTTGTCGATCGCGCTGGCGGCGAGGTTGGCGATGTCCCAGAACAAATCCTGCTGTTCGTCGCTGAAGGTAAAGCCCGGCTCGGTATTCGCGGCGACCATCACGCCCAGCACGCCGCCGCCCGTGTCGGCCAGCAGGGGCACGCCCATCCACGCCTTGAGGTGCGGGTTGTCGAGGTGGGCGTGCGGGTCCCGCGCGAGGGTTT
>CAZGLU010000480.1:0-3400 GCA_964526095.1 uncultured Anaerolineaceae bacterium
CTTTCCCTACACGACGCTCTTCCGATCTCAGGCCGAGCGTCTCGACGTCGGCTTCGGCGCGGTTCACCACGCCGACGATCTCGCCCTCGTAGATCACCGCGATGCGGTCGGCCAGCGCCAGGATCTCGTCGAGGTCCTCGGAGATGAGCAGCGTGGCCGTGCCCTTCGCCCGCTCGGCGAGCAGGCAGCGATGGATGTACTCCGTCGCGCCGATGTCCACGCCGCGCGTCGGCTGTGCGGCGATCAGCACGCGCGGCTGGCGGCGCAACTCGCGGGCCAGGATCACCTTCTGGATATTGCCGCCGGACAGGCTCTTGATCGGCGTCTCGGCGCTGGGCGTCTTGATGTCGAACGTCCGGATCAGTTCGCTGCACGTCCGCCCGATGGCCCGGAAGTTCATGAAGATGCTCCTCGAGAACGGGGGATTGCCGTGGTCCTGCAACACCACGTTCTCGGCCACCGTGAAGTCCTTGATCACGCCGTCGAGCATGCGCTCCTCAGGGATGTACGACAGCCCGTGCGCGTTGAGGTAGCCGACCGACTTGCCGGTGACGTTCTTGCCGTCCAGCCAGACGTGCCCGGAAGTGACAGGCCGCAGGCCGAAGATCGCCTGCGCCAGCTCGCGCTGGCCGTTGCCGGAGACGCCCGCCAGCCCGACGATCTCGCCCGAACGCACCTCCAGCGTGACGCCGCGCAGCGCGGGCGTGCGCTGGTCCGACTCGGCGCTCAAGTTCTCGATGCGGAGGCGGACTTCGCCCTGCTGCGCCTGCTTGCGCTCGTATTCCAGCACCACGTCGCGCCCGACCATCATGCGGGCGAGCGATTGCTTGGTGGCGCTGGCGGTCGGCACGGAGCCGATCAGCCGCCCGTCGCGCAGCACCGTCACGCGGTCGCTGATCGCCAGTACCTCGTGCAGCTTGTGCGAGATGAAGATCAGCGCGTGCCCGTCGGCGGCCATCTGGCGCAGGGTCTTGAACAGGTCGTCCACCTCCTGCGGCGTCAGCACGGCGGTCGGCTCGTCCAGGATAAGGAGGGCGGCGCCCCGGTAGAGCGCCTTGATGATCTCGACGCGCTGCTGCTCGCCTACCGCCAACTGCCAGACGGGCCGGTAGGGGTCCACCTGAAGGCCGTAGGTCTTGGCCAGCTCGTTGATGCGGGCAGCCACACGGTCGAGGTCGAGCAGAGGCTCGCGCGACGACTTGAGGCCGAGCGCCACGTTCTCGGTGACGGTCAGGGAGGGCACGAGCATGAAGTGCTGGTGGATCATGCCGATGCCGCGTGCGATGGCGTCTGCGGGCGAATGGATCATGGCCGGCTGGCCGTTGAGGCGGATCGTGCCCGCGTCCGGCTGGTACAGGCCATACAGGATCTTCATCAGCGTGCTTTTGCCCGCGCCGTTCTCACCGAGCAGCGCGTGAACCTCACCGGCCCGCACGTCAAAGTCGATATGGTCCGCCGCAAGCACGCCGGGGAAATGTTTGACGATGCCCTGCATTTCCATATGGTCGATACGCGGCTGGCCGGTCGGTAAGAGGTTCGAGGGTGCGGTCATGGCTGGTTCCGTTACCTTTAACAACAATTCACGTGCGCTTAAAGTCGGGCTTAGAGTCGGTAAGGTTCGGGTAGGGCCGGGGGCACCGACAGGCGCCCCCGGCACCGGGATGTCTTATGTCGTGCGGCTTACTCGGCTTCTTCCGTTTCGGCGGCCTCGGCGTCAGGCTCGCCTTCCTCAACGATCAGCACGCCTTCCTCATCCACCGAGAAGACCAGCGCGCCGCTCTTGATCTGGCTGATGGTCTCCTCAGCCGCCGCCAAGACGTCCTCCGGCAGCTCGAAGTCCTCGTTGAACGCGATCACGAGGCCGTCGTTCTCCAGCGTCAGCGAGTAGGCGACACCGCCCAACTGGCCTTCCTGAACCTGCGCGATGATGTCACGCAGCACCACGGTCCAGTCGTAGACCTGGTTGGCGACCACGATATCCGGGGCCAGCGAAGTCTGGTCCGCCTGGGTGCCGAACCACAGCGCCCCGGCCTCCTCAGCCTTGCCGATCGCGCCGGGGACCATCTGCGCCGTGCCGGTCAGCACGTCAGCGCCATCGGCCAGCATCGTCTCCGCCGCCGCCGCAGCCAGCGCCAGGTCGCTGAAGGACTGGATGTAATTCACCAGCACCTCGGCGTCCGGGTTCACGGACAGCACGCCCTCGCGGAACCCATCGACGTACAGCTTCGCGTCGCCGGTCTCGATCGGGCCAACCACGCCGATCACGCCGCTCTCGCTCA
This sequence comes from uncultured Anaerolineaceae bacterium, assembly GCA_964526095.1. GTDB lineage: Bacteria > Chloroflexota > Anaerolineae > Aggregatilineales > Aggregatilineaceae > Aggregatilinea. The sequence goes on from CAZGLU010000480.1 coordinate 2,280, forward strand.
GCATCGCGGCCATGACGCCGTTGACGTAGCCGCCCTCTTCCGAGCGGGCCTCATAGGCGTACACGTTCTCGATGCCCTGATCGACGAACGTATCAACGGTGGTGCCCCAGGCGAAGGCCGTGTCGGGGAAGTCCGGCGCGATCTCTTGCAGGGAGGACCCGTACTGCGAACCGTGGGCGAGGATCAGGTCGAAGCCCTGGCTGGCGTAGTCCCGGATCGCCGTAGCGGCGTCGTCGATCACGAACATGTTCTCCGAGTACACGAACTCGAAGGCGTCCTCGCCCATCTCTTCCTGGATGGCGATGAGTGAGTCGTACATGGACTGGCTGAAGGCCAGGTCGTTGATCGTGGACGGCATGACGACCGCGACACGGAACGGCTCGCCGTCCTGCGCGCTCACGCCCAGCACCGGCACCAGCAGTGCGGCGATCAACAGGAGTGACAGCAGCAACCTCTTGTTCATGAATCCTCCTAGAGCAACTGTGTGCGAGCGAATTGCGTCCAGGCCCGGCGGGGGATTCCACCCGGCCACAGCGCCAACCGCAAAGGCCCCGGCCCGCTACCCTCCTGCCGCTACCCGCTGCGCTCGAACGGCTTGGCGAGCGCGGTAGGCTGGTCCACGCGCTGCGAGGCGAACACCAGCGCCAGGATCGTCAGCAGGTAGGGCGCCATCGAGGCGTATTCCGCCGGGATATCGATGCCCTTGGTCCGCACCCAAAGCTGTAGGGCGTTGACCGTGCTGAACAGCAGCGCGCCGACCATCACGCCGACGGGCCGCCAGCTTCCAAAGTACACCAGCGCCACGGCGATGAAGCCCTGCCCGGCGGTCATATTTTGCTGGAAGACGTTCAACAGGGCGATGGACAGCGATGCCCCGGCCAGCGAGGCCAGCATCCCGCCGATGGTCACGGTCGTGTAGCGCACGCGCGCCACGCTGATGCCCATTGCGTCCGCCGCCTCCGGGTTCTCGCCCACGGCGCGGATCTTCAGGCCAAAGGTGGTCTTGTTCAGCACGAACCACGACAGCGGGACGAGTGCGAAGGCCAGGTAGACCAGGAAATTCTGTTGGAAGAAGATAGATCGGAAGAGCGTCGTGTAGGGAAAGAGTGTAGGATAGGGTG
>CAZGLU010000481.1:0-3399 GCA_964526095.1 uncultured Anaerolineaceae bacterium
TCTGGCGCAGCCAATCCGGCTCGACAAAGCGCGCGCTCACGGCCTCCACATCGGCGCGTGTGAGCGGCGGCGCAACAAATTCACGTACAACACGACGGCGGGTTGCCACTTGTCCTACCTCTCTTCGTCTCGTTCAGATCCGCGTTCAGTCTCTGCGCACACCAGCGGCGCTCTTTTCCCCCTCTCCAATCAAGTTGGAGAGGGGGCCGGGGGGTGAGGTCTGTCCCGCTCCCCGCGTTCTTACAGGCGTAGGGGCGTACCCGTGATACGCCCCTACCGTGGGTTTGCGTTCTCCCGCGCCCGCCGCTAGCCGATGGAGCCTTCCATTTGCAGGCGGATCAGGCGGTTCATCTCGATGCTGTACTCCATGGGCAGCTCTTTCGTGAGCGGCTCCAGGAAGCCATTGACGACCATCGCGTTGGCCTCGTCTTCGGTCAGGCCGCGGCTCATCAGGTAGAAGAGCTGGTCGTCCCCGACCTTGCTCACGGTCGCCTCGTGGCCGACCGTTACCTGCGGGCTTTCGATCTCGATGTACGGGTACGTGTCGGACTCGCTGTGATCGTCGAGCAGCAGCGCGTCACACACGACCGTGCTCTTGCAGTGGTCCGCGTCCGGGTAGACCTTTAGCAGGCCGCGATAGCTGCTGCGCCCACCATCCTTGCAGATCGACTTGCTGATGATCTGGCTGGTGGTGTGCGGCGCGACGTGTACGGCCTTGCCGCCCGCGTCCTGGATCTGGCCCTTGCCCGCGAAGGCGATCGACAGCACCTCACCGTGCGCGCCCGGCTCCATCAGGTATACGGACGGGTACTTCATGGTGACCTTGCTGCCGAGGTTGGCGTCCACCCATTCGTGGCTGGCGTCCCCGAAGACCTTGGCTCGCTGCGTCACGAGGTTGTAGACGTTGTCCGACCAGTTCTGGATCGTGGTGTAGCGCGAGCGCGCGCCGCGCTTCACGATGATCTCGATCACGCCGCTGTGCAGGCTGTCGGTGCTGTAGGCCGGTGCGGTGCAGCCCTCGACGTAATGCAGGTACGCGCCCTCGTCCACGATGATGATCGTGCGCTCGAACTGGCCGATGTTGGCCGTGTTCAGGCGGAAGTACGCCTGAAGCGGCATCTCGATCTTGACCCCCGGCGGGACGTAGATGAACGATCCGCCGGACCACACCGCCGAGTTCAGCGCGGCGTACTTGTTATCGTGCGGCGGGATGACCGTCCCAAAGTACTCGCGGAACAGATCCTCGTTCTCTTGCAGGGCGGTATCGATGCTCTTGAAGATCACGCCCTGGTTTTCGAGTTCCTCGCGCACGCGGTGGTACACCATTTCGGAGTCGTACTGTGCGCCAGCGCCGGCCAGGAACTTCTGCTCCGCCTCCGGGATGCCCAGCCGGTCGAACGTCTGCTTGATGTTCTCCGGGACGTCCTCCCAGCTCCGGCCCTCGCGCTCGGTGGGACGCACGTAGAAGTAGATGTCGTCCTCGCGCAGCCCGGAAAGGTCCGGCCCCCACGTGGGGACGGGCTTGCTTTGGTAGATCTCGAGCGCCTTCAGACGGAAGTCGCGCATCCACTGCGGCTCGTTCTTGGCTTCGCTGATCTGCGCGACGATCTCGGCGTCGAGGCCCTTGCGCGTGCGAAAGACATAGGTTTCGGGGTCGGCAAAGCCATACTGCTCTTCGTAAGCTTCGCGGATGCCCTTCAGTTGTTCCTGATCGCTCAGAGTCACTGTGCTCGCTCCTTCAAGGCGATACGTCGTGTTCGGTGGGTGAAGGGTGCCGGACGGCAGCGCCTACACGGTCGCGCCGTTATGCTGCTCGCGCAGCCAGTCGTACCCCTGCTCTTCGAGGTGTAGCGCCAGGTCTGGGCCGCCGGACTGGACGATCCGCCCATCAAGCATGATGTGCACGAAGTCCGGCTTAATGTAATTCAGGATGCGCTGGTAGTGCGTGATAACCAGCACGCCGAGGTTGGGGCCTCGGAGCTGGTTGACGCCCTCCGAGACGACGCGCAACGCGTCGATGTCCAGGCCGGAGTCGGTCTCGTCCATGATGGCGATGCGCGGCTCCAGGATCGCCATCTGCAAGATCTCCGCGCGCTTCTTCTCACCGCCCGAGAAGCCCTCGTTCAGGTAACGGCCCGCGAAGTCGTGGTCCATCTGGAGCATGTCCATCTTCTCGATCATCAGCTTGCGGAAGGCCGGGATCGGGATGCCCTTGTCGGACGGATCGGCGGCCTTGCGCCGCGCGTTGATCGCGTTACGCAGGAAGTTCGCCACCGTCACGCCGGGGATGGAGACCGGGTACTGGAAGGCCAGGAACAGCCCCATCCGGCTGCGCTCGTCCGTTTCCATGTCCAGGATATCGACGCCATCAAAGATCACCTGGCCGGCCGTCACCTCGTAAGCCGGGTTGCCAAGCAGCACGTTGGCAAGCGTGCTCTTGCCGGAGCCGTTTGGCCCCATCAGGGCGTGTACTTCGCCCTGCTGAACGGTCAGGTTAACACCTTTGAGGATCGGCTGCTCGTCCACGCTCGCGTGGAGATTGCGGATTTCTAGCGCTGCACCCATTATTGCGATTTCCCTCTCTATATCCTGCTCGTGGAGCGGCTTGTCATACGCCTGAGTGAGCCGAGTCCTCGCTCGGCCAGCGTGTGAGTTTGCCCCAATTGAGAACGTTTTGCAATGATTCTGTGACAAGTATAACACTTGGGCGAGCGAAGGGTCAATAAAAAAGAACTTCCTCTCCTCACGACCTTCGATTACCGGAGAAATCCGGCCGATACTCGGCCTGCGCAGCGCGTGTTCCACTGACGCTAAGGGTTATGTTAAGAAAGGCCGCCGGGCGGGCGGTGGGTGGCGGTTCTCCGGCAGGCGTTCTATACTTTGGAGAGGCGCGCCTCGCGCCCTCACACATTGCAGCCCGCACGGCGCGTTCGGGCGGTGTGCCCGGCGAGCCGGACATCAGGAAGGGATGGTGTATTGATGGCGGATGAAAACCAGACTCAGCCGAACGCAGCCGGGATGATCTCCAACGAGGAAAAGCAAGAGCTGGTGCGGAACGCGCTGCGCGAGGTGTTCGACCCGGAGCTGGGCCTCAACGTGGTCGAGCTGGGGTTGATCCGCGAGATCCAGGTCGAGGACGATCGGCTGCACATCGTCATGCTGATGACGACGCCGTTTTGCCCCTACGCGCCGCAGCTTCTTGAGGCGACACGCCGCAAAGGTCAGGAGACGCTCGGCGTGCCGACGACCATCGAACTCGGCATGGAGATGTGGGACCCCTCCATGGCCGAGGAAGGTGTGCTCGACAACTGGGGCCTCTATTGACGCGTTCGTGCGTCGTGCGCCCGCTGGCCGCCCAGGTCAGCGGGCGCCATGTTTGAACGCGCGTATCCCCTGGCC
>CAZGLU010000482.1:0-3384 GCA_964526095.1 uncultured Anaerolineaceae bacterium
CGTATTCCATCTTGCCCATGATGTTGCCGAGGTTGTCCGGCGCGATGCCCCACAGCGCGTCATCACCGGAGACGTTCACAAACGTCACGTCGGGGTACAGTTCCGCAACCACCGTCGTGTCGACCTCGAAATCCGCCGAGGTCGTCAGGATCAGCTGCGCGCCCTGGTCAACCATGTTTTGCACCACCTCGTCCAGGGTGGTTTCGGGGCGGTCGGCTGAATTCAGGCTTTCAAGCACGATCATCTGGGTGCCGGGGATCTTCTCCTCCACGTACCGGCCAGCATTATAGTGGGCCTCGCTCCACCCGTGGTCGTCCTGGGGGCCGACCAGCACCATGCCGAAGATGAATGTGTCATCCTGGGCTACGGCTGGCACGATTCCGCCGAGGACGACGGCCGCCACGACGAGCAACGCCAGTAACTTGCGGGACATAAGCCTCTCCTTGAAAGCACTAATTCGAGCGCATGCCGGGTCAGTTCAACCCCGCTTCAAGCATCAGTGTAGTGGAAAACAAGGCAAAGCGCCACAACCAAATGGCACAAAATGGAGGCCCGGCGGCTCAGGCTATACGAACAAATCCACCACCTCAAAACGGTCCACGTCGACCAGTCCGACGTCGGTCAGCTTGAGGCTGGGGATCACCTCCAGCGCCATGAAGCTCATCGCCATGAACGGGTCGCGCAGCGTCGAGCCGAGGTGCCCGCACGCCGCCGCGATCAGCCCGTCCAGCGCCGCGCGCACCTCGTCGATCGGCGCGTCAGACATCAGCCCGCCGACCGGCAGCGCCAGCTCGGCCAACACCGTCTCACCGTCCACCACGACCAGCCCGCCGCCCATCCCCGCGACCGCGCGTGCCGCCGCGATCATGCTCGTGTCGTCGGCGCCGATCACCACCAGATTGTGATGGTCGTGCGCCACCGTCCCGGCGATCGCCCCGCGCTTCAGGCCGAAGCCCTGGATGAACCCTTTGCCGACCTGGCCCGTGCCCCGGTAGCGCTCGATCACGGCCATCTTCAGCACGTCACACGCCGGATCGGCCACCGCCAGCCCGTCCACCACCTTCGCGTCCCGGATCAGATGGCCCGTCACCAACTGGTCGGCCACGCTGCCGATCACCCGCACGCGTCCGCCGCGCGCCGGGATCGTCAGGTCCACCGCATCCCAGTCGATGTTCATGGCGGGCGGGGGCACCGGCAGGTCTCGCGGGGAGGGCAGGTCAACCGTCAGCGCGCCGTCCCGTGCGACGACCTCGCCGCCGCACAGCACCAGCTCGGCGCGCGGCGCGGCGAGGTCCGAGAAGACGAACAGGTCGGCCCGGCGCCCCGGCGCGATCGCGCCCCGGTCGTTCAGGCGGAAGTATTCGGCAGGGTTGAGCGTGCCCATCCGGATCGCCGTCACCGGGTCCAGCCCGCCTTCCGCGATCGCCACCCGGATCATATAGTCGATGGAGCCGTCGTCCAGCAGGTCGGCGGGCTGGCGATCGTCGGTGCACCAACAGATCCGGCGGCTGTTCGCAGGCGTGACGAGCGGCAGCAGCGGGCGCAGATTGCGGGCGTTGGTCGCCTCACGGATGAAGATCACGAGGCCCTGGCGCAGCTTTTCCGCCGCTTCCTCGACGCTCGTGCACTCGTGATCGCTCTGAATGCCCGCCGCCGCGTAAGCGTTCAGGTCCGGGCCGGTCATGCCGGGACAGTGCCCGTCCAGCACCCAGCCTTTGAACGCCTCGATCTTCGCCAGCGCCTCTTGATCACCAGCCGCGACGCCGGGGTAGTTCATCATCTCCGCCAGCCCCAGCACCTCCGGCTCGGATTGCAGCGCGCACAGGTCCGCCGCGCTGAGGGTCGCTCCGTTGGTTTCCATCGACGTCGCCGGGACGCAGCTCGGCGTCATGACGAAGATGCTCAGCGGGGACTGCCGCGAGGCGGCCAGCATGTAGCGGATGCCGGGCAGTCCGTGGACGTTCGCCATCTCGTGCGGGTCCGTGATCACGGTCGTGACGCCGTGCGTCAGGGCGACGCGGCTGAACTCGCGCGGGGTGCACAGGCTGCTCTCGATGTGGACGTGCGCATCGATCAGACCCGGCGCCACGTAGCGCCCGCCCAGGTCCAGCGTCTCACGCCCGGTGTAGCCTGACCCCACCCCGACGATCCGCCCCGCCGAGATCGCGATCTCAGTGGGATACACCTCACCACTCAACACGTTGACCAATTGCAGGTTGGTCAGGACCAGGTCGGCGGGCACGGAACCGCGTGCCGCCGCGATCTGTGCTGCCAGATCCATACGTAACTCTCCTGATGATGGGCGCCCCGAACGAGGGCACCATTCCCCCGATTATAGGCATCCGCGCGCCGACGCCAAGCCTGCCCAACGCAACGGCCCCCACCGTTGCGGGTGAGGGCCGTCAGGATCAGGGTATCCGGTCCGCGCGTTACTCGTAGCGCAGGACGTTGAGCGGCTTCTCGCCCGACGCGCCCCACGCCGTCAGGATCGCCGCGAACAGCGCGATCCCGACGCACAGGAACATGAGGATCGCGGCGGTCCCGTAGGGGATCACCTCGCCAAGCTGGCCGCCGAAGACCTGCACCAGCACGTACAGCAGCGACACGCCGCCGATGAGGATGCCGATCAGGCCGCCGATCAGCCCCATCAGGCCGTATTCCAGCAGCAGCATGCCCAGCACGCGCTCGCGCTGCAGGCCCACCGCCTTCATGATCCCGATCTCACGCCGCCGTTCGAGCGTGGTCAGCGCCACGGAGTTCGCGATCACCACGCCGCCCGTGAACAGGGCCAGCGCCGCCACAAGGATCGGGAAGGACGTGAACTGTCCGATCAGGCGGTTGAGCAGGTCGTTGAGCAGCTTCGTCTCCAGCACGAACACGCCGGGCACCTGCGACAGCGAGCGCCGCACCGCGCCGATCTGCGCCTCCTCCACGTCCACGATCGCGGCGACCTGCCCAGGGAATAGATCCTCCGGGAACGCGTCGGCTGGCGCGTAGATCAGCGATCCGAACGAGACGGTCAGATCGCCGCTGCGCCGGTCGTACATGCCGATGACCTCAAACGTGACCTGCTCCGGCTCGCGCTGGCGGCCGGTCAGCAGGCTCCCACTGCCGCCGCTGTCGATCTCGAACGTGAGTTTATCCCCGACGTCCATGCCCGCCGCGAGCGTCGCCTGTGAGGCCGGGATGACGATGTACGGCTTGCCGGCGTCCTCCGGCGTGAGCTGCCGCCCACGATAGAACGTGAAGTCGGGCAGGTTCGACCCCAACTGGCGCGCGTCGATGCTGGAGAACGCCCAGTCCAGGTAATCGGCGCGCTCGCGGCCCACCTCGTCGCTGATCCGCTCCTTCAGTTGGGCGGCCGTCAGCGTGCGCCCCGCGCTC
>CAZGLU010000483.1:0-3383 GCA_964526095.1 uncultured Anaerolineaceae bacterium
GCTGGCCGGAGGCGGCGGTGCCGGACGCCGAGGACCGGGCGGGCATCGTGCACCGGCTCGATAAGGAGACGTCCGGCGTGATCCTGGTCGCGCGGACCCCCGCCGCGCTGGAGGACCTGCGGCGGCAGTTCAAGGCGCGCACGGTAGAGAAGCGCTACCTGGCGCTGGTCGAGGGCGTCCCGGAGACGCGCGAGGGCGTGATCGACGCACCAATCGGGCGCGACCCGGCGCAGCGCAAGCGCATGGCGGTGCTGCACGGCGGGCGGGAAGCGGTCACGGAGTTCCGCGTCGTGGAGCCTTACGATGATGTCGCGCTGGTCGAGGCGTACCCGAAGACGGGCCGCACGCACCAGATCCGCGTGCACCTCGCCTTCATCGGCCACCCGGTCGTGGGCGACACCGTCTACGGGCGGCGCAAGCAGCGCATCAAGCTTAAGCGCCATTTCCTGCACGCCGCCGCGATCACGTTCCGGCATCCGGAGACCGGCGAGCCTGTGACGGTCGAGGCGCCGCTCCCCGACGCCCTTCAGGACGTGCTGCGCAAGCTGCCGCGCTGACGCCCCCAGTACGGGCGCTGCACGCGAAGGACGCTTGCAAGAACGGGGGTTTGGCGCTACAGTACAGCGCCAGGGAACAGGTGTGCGATCCCCCGATGCTAACCTACAACTCATCCCCGCGAACGAGGAGACCCCATGCGTGAAATAACGATTGCCACGGTCCAGATGAAGCCGGCCCTGGGCGAGTTGGAAGATAACCTGGTGAAGATGTCGGACTTCGTGTCCAAGATCGCCTCGCAGCAGAAGGTGGACCTGATCATCTTCCCGGAGCTGGTGACGAGCGGCTTCGAGTTGGGCGTACGCTTCACCGAGCTGGCGCAGCGCATCCCCGGTCCGAGCGTGAACTTGATGGCGCAGCGCGCCGCCGAGTTCGGCGTGCACATCGCGTTCGGCATGGTGTCCAAGGAGAAGGTGGAGAGCGTGCTGTACAACTCGGCGGTCCTCGTCGGGCCGGACGGCGAGTTGATCGGCAGCTACAACAAGATCCACCTGCGCGGCGAGGAGCGCATGGCGTTCCGCGAGGGCTTCCGCCTGCCCGTGTTCGAGACGGAGATCGGCGTCGTGGGCCTGATGATCGGCTGGGACCTGGCGTTTCCGGAGGTCGCGCGCTCTCTGACGCTCGACGGGGCCGAGTTGTTGGCCGTGATGGCGAACTGGGAGACCGACGCGATGACGGAATGGGGGACGTACGTCCGTGCGCGCGCCTGCGAGAACGGGCTGTTCGTCGCGGCGGCAAACCGCGTCGGTGAGGACGTGACGATGAGCTTCGGCGGCGAGAGCATGATCGTCGGGCCGTCCGGCAAGGTGTACGCATCCCTGACCGAGGAGCCGGTGGCGAAGAAGGACGGCGACGCCGAGGGCGAGGATAAGCCCGAGGAGGCCGCCGCCCCGCGCGAGGGCTACGCCGTGGCCCGCGTTGACCTGGACGAGGTGCGTCGTCACCGCGAGGAACAGCAGACGATCCAGGCGCGGCAGCCTGCCGTGTACCGCGCGCTGGTCCGCCGTTATTAAGCGTGCGATCGGCGTCAGGTGAGGGGGCAGGCGGCGTGACGGACGAGACGGAACGCGACCCGGAACAGGACAACACGTTCTACGTGGGCGCGCCAACCGAGTACGCCGACGTGGAGGAGATGCCCGGCTGGGTGCAGAACGCAGTGCGGGTGATCGCCGCCATGCCCGCGCTCCTGACGACCCTGGGCGCCATCGAGATCGGCCTGCTGATGGTGTTGTGTGTCTGCCTGGGGCTGTTCGCCCTGCTTTTCCTGGTTTAGCGCGGGAGCCGGTTTCGGCGGAAGCGAGTTCACAGGGTACAGCATGGATTGTATCGATCTGCGAAGTGACACGGTGACGTGGCCTACGGCCGAGATGCGTCAGGCCATGGCCGAGGCCCCTCTCGGTGACGATGTGTATGGTGAGGACCCGACCGTCAACCGCCTGGAGGCTGAGGCGGCCCGGCGGCTGGGCAAAGAGGCCGGGCTGTTCGTCGCCAGCGGCACGATGGGCAACCTCGTGGCCGTGCTGACGCACTGTGGGCGCGGCGACGAGGTGATCCTCGGCGACCGGGCGCACACCTTCCTCTATGAGGGGGGCGGCATCGCGGCCCTGGGCGGCGTGCATCCGCATCCCGTCCCGGTCCAGCCCGACGGCACGCTGCCCCTTGAGGCGATCCGGGCGGCGATCCGCGACGAGCGTGATGGCCACTTTCCGCGCACGCGCCTGATCGCGCTCGAGAACACGCAGGGCACCGTCGGCGGGATCCCCGTACCGAAGGCGTACGTGGATGCGGTGGGCGAGGTTGCGCGTGAGCACGGCCTCGCGCTGCACATCGACGGGGCGCGCATTTTCAACGCCGCCGCGGCCCTGGGGTGTGACGCCGCTGAGCTGGTCGCCGCTGCGGACAGCGTCAGCTTCTGCCTGTCGAAGGGGCTGTGCGCGCCGGTGGGGTCGGTGCTGGTTGGTTCGCAGGCGTTCATCGAGCGCGCGCGCCGGATACGCAAGCTCGTCGGCGGCGGGATGCGTCAGGCCGGGGTCCTTGCGGCAGCCGGGCTGGTCGCGTTGGAGCGCATGATCGACCGCCTGCCGGAGGATCACGCCAACGCGCGCTTGCTGGCCGAAGGGCTGTCCGAGATGGAGGCCATCGAGATCGACCTCAGCCGCGTGCAGAGCAACATGGTCTTCTTTGCGCTGCGCGACGGCGTGGCGCTCAGCGCGCCGGAATTGGCCGCCCGTTTGCAGAAGCACAACATCCGGATCATGACGATGGACGACCGCCGGTTCCGTGCCGTGACGCACTACTGGATCCGGCCGGAGCACGTCATCGAGGTGTTGGTCGCGTTCCAGAAGGAGCTGTCGTGAGCGGGTTGTTCCGAGGGCGTGACGATCCGGATGGGGAGGGCGGCCCGCCCAGGCCGCGCCCGATGCAGCCGCTCGACCGTCGCCGGATGCGGAGCGGCTTCCCGGCCCAGGCGATCCCGTCCCTTCGCGACGACGAGGCCGACGACTTCGAAGACGAACTCGAGGCCGACGCTGATGACCTCGCGGAAGCGCCCGCTGAGGAGGCCGGGCCGACGCACCTCACCCGTCAGGACCTGGACCCGATCTACGGCTATGTGCTGGCGATGGCGCTCAGCGTCGGCCTGACCCCCCTGGGCGACAACGTACGCTACGTCGTGCTGTGGGCGTTCCTGACGCTGATGGGCGGCACGGCGTCGGTGTTGGGCAGCCGCGTGCGCCTGAAGACGGATGACCCCGTCGGGCTGCTGTGGGGCCTGTTCCTGGGTGGGATCAGCGGCGGCGCGCTGGTGCTGGTCGGCGGGGACACGCTGG
>CAZGLU010000484.1:0-3369 GCA_964526095.1 uncultured Anaerolineaceae bacterium
GGGCTTTCGACCGACGCGCTGTGGCGGATCGTTGACGCGTCGGCTGCCGCCGCCGGGCTGGGCCACGTCGCGCCACACGACCTGCGGCGGAGCGTCGCGGGGGCGCTGCAACAAAGCGGCGTACCGATCGACACGATCAGCCGCCTGCTGCGCCATGCGAACGTCGCGGTGACGGAGCGGTACCTGAGCAAGCTGCCGCAGCAGAACGAGGGCGCGGTGTTGATGGCGGACCTGTTGGATTTTGAGTGAGAGGGGGATAAAACCTCACCGTTCTTGCCGCCCATCCCCTGGCCCCTTCCCCCACAAGGAGGGAAGGGGAACGCGAAGACCTCACCCCCCGGCCCCCTCAGCCAGTCGGGACTGGAGAGGGGGAAGGAGAAAGGCCGGTTTCAACGCGGCGTGTAGGGGCGGGTTTTGGAACCCGCCCGGTTTGTTCATAGCTGTGGGGAGAGAAAAGCGCCGGGGAGGGTTTTGGGAACCTGCCCGGCGCGTGGACTGTCAGGGTATGTTCTCGTCCTGTTTGGGCGGGGCGGCGCCGGTGCGGGCGACACTCTGGCCGAGGGCATCGTTCCACGCGGCGTCACCGTGATAGGCCGGGGGCGGGCCTGCGCGCCGCGTGATGTAGATGGCGAGGACCAACCCCAGAACAAAGACGACGCCAAGGATCAAAAGCAACTCAGACACCGCACCGTTCCGAACGAGCTATCGGGCAGCGAAACCACGACGTCAGTCCTTGCTGCGGCCAAAGCCGCCCCGGCTGGAGATGTTCGGGCTGTCCGCGCGGGAGGATGTGCCGGGGGTCCGGCGAACGCGCGAGCGGCGGGGGAGGCTCGCGCCCCGGCCAAACAGACCGCCGCTGCTGCCCCCTGAAGGTCCGAACGCGCCCCGGCTGCTGATGTTCGGGTCGTCGTATTGGGGACGCACGCGGCGACCGGGCATCCCGCCCCCGAACAGGCCGCTGCCCCCGCCGCCCATCAACATGCGCGGCAGCATCGAGAGGGCGAACAGCGCCACCCCCACGATAATGCAGCCGATCAAACAAAGCGATCCCAGGTTATCCATGGTCAGCGTCCTTATTAGCGTACGTCAAACTGGACGGAGCCAGCCTGATTGCCATTTGCAAAAAACTGGGCCGTGTAGGTGCCCGGATCGAAGGGGGCGCCGGACGGCTCAAAGATGAAGCTTACACAGGCGTTCGTGTAGTCCTGATCGGCGGTGATCTCCGGAGCGTCCTCCACGGCCCGGTCCTCGTGGAACAGGCGCACGAAAACGGTGGTGCCACGGGGGATGTCGCTGTCCTCAGCCACGATGTAGATCGGCTCGTCGGCGTCGAAGGTGGAGGACACATCGACCGGGCACTGGTCCTGGTTGATCCCGGCGGCGCTCACGACGCGCCCCAGGTCCAGGTCGGAGCCGCTGAAGGGCGGATCTTCGGCCAGCGGGTTGTTGCCCGGCGCCGGGTTTTCGATGGCGGCGTTCGGGGAGTCGTCGTCTCCGAACAAGCGCGGCAGCAAGAACATGCCGAGCACCGCGATCACGACGAGGATCGCGCAGCCAACGCCGCCGGTGCCGAGACACGAACGCCTGCCGCCCCCCCGGTTGAACGTGCCGAGCAAATTGGATAAGCCGGGTTGTGTATACTGATTCATCGTTTTCCTGCCTTGTAGGGAGCGAAGTGCCCCGTTCCAACTCACCATGCCGGGGAGGGCCACATGAGGCGATTCGCAAACCCAGGGTTAAAGTGAATATGAGTATACGGGCTGCAAGCGGCGGATGAATGAGGCAGGTGACGCATCTTGCGCTAGTCCGAAACGGGCGCTTTGGCTGTCCAGTTGACCCAGGGCGTGTTAGGTCGGGATGGCGCGGGGGGCAGCCGTCGTGGAGACAGGCGTGAATCGAGCTACGAACAGCGCCGAACAAAACTGCGCCCCTCTCCGAACTTGATCGGAGAGGGGCGCAACGTCCCCTTACGCGGCCTTGTTTTCCGGCCTTCGCTCAGGTGAAAATGTCAGGAGGTGGGGCGCAAAAGCGTGCGGCGGCCCTAGCGCCCGGTTTCCGTCATGGGGTTCAGGTGATCAACGGCCTTACGGGCCTCGTGGGCCTTGCCGTAGGCCACGTTCTGCATGTGCTCGGCCTTGCCTTCGACGGTGCGCTCCGCCCGCTTGCGGAAGCTGAACAGCTTGTCGCGCAGCAGCGCACGGCGGCGGTTGCCCATACGCGGGTCGAGCATGTACATGATGCCCGCGCCCGCGATGGCGCTCAAGACGTAGGACAATACCTGGAACAATACCTGCATGATGCTTCTCCGTTCCGTACCGGCAGCCGGTTGTCCGGTGGGGCTTACGATGGGTCGGTGCGATCGATGGCGGTGAAGCGATCCTCATCCGGGACGCGCGGTTGGCCGCCCTGCATGCGCCACTGGAATTCGCGCTCGTCAATGGCTTGCGGCTCGTGGCGTTCGAGGACCTGCCGGGCGCCTTCCAGCCGCCTCTGCTCGGTCGTTACGGCGACGAGGGCGGTATCTGACAGCTCCTCGCTCACCGCCAGCCCGATGTCTGCACGGGCGAAGCCAGCCGCGATCAACTCGCCGACGACGATCTCCGCCGTCATCAGCGTGGGATAGGTCGCCACAAGGCTCTTTTTCATTCAGGTTTCTCCTTAATTGCGTGCGTCTCCATTGAGAGCGCCTCCGGCGGCACACCTGCCGCGCTGGCCTACCGTGACCGCCCCGGCCAACACCGCCGACGAGCGTGTTACCTCAAAGCTAACGTGAAAGCGGGGCAGGCACATCAGGGGAGTGGCGCATTTCAGGTTAGGCCGAGTGGTGGGTCGTGAGGTAGGGCAGGTGTCCAGTTCTTGCGAGGGCAGTGCCAGGGCGCGGGGGCACGCTGCTACAATCAAGTTACCCTGTATCGGGAGGGCGTATCGGAACAGCGGCCTTCACCCTCGACCTGCTAAGCGAAAGGGCGGGGGCGGGGCGGCCGGACGAGAGGCTATTGGATAGCGTTGGGTAGCGACCGGATGTTTAGGGGGCGTGAGGCATGAACGTGAAGGAATTGTGGACCGTAGCCAGGAAGACATTCAGAGAGTGGCGCGAAGATAAGGCGTCGCGGCTGGCGGCGTCGCTGGCGTATTACGCAGTGTTCTCGCTCGCGCCGCTGCTGCTGATCGTGATCGTGGTGGTCGGCGTGGTGTGGGGCGAGGAGGCGGCGCAGGGCCAGATCTACGCGGAACTGGAGGACGCCACCGGCGCCGACACGGCGGAGATGATCCAGTCGTTGGTGAACAATGTGCACGAGTCGCAGGCCGGGGGGCTGGCGGCTGTGATCGGTATCGCCGGGCTGTTGATCAGCGCGACGACGATCTTCG
>CAZGLU010000485.1:0-3358 GCA_964526095.1 uncultured Anaerolineaceae bacterium
CGCGATCAACGGCAGCTCGTCCAGCTCCGCACCGAGACCCTCGCTGAGCGCCTCGAAGAAGTCCATCTGCGGCCCCTGGACCCACTCCCCGCCGATGGCCGTCGGCTCGGTGGCCGGGATGCGCCAAAAGCGGTCGAAGCCCCGGAAGTGGTCGATGCGCACGATGTCCACGATCTCCAGCGCGGCCTGGATGCGCTTGATCCACCAGTCGTAGCCGGTCGCCTTGTGGCGGTCCCAGCGATAAAGCGGGTTGCCCCAGCGCTGCCCGGTGGCGCTGAAATAATCCGGCGGCACGCCCGCGACCGCCGTGGGAGCGCCGGTTTCGTCCAACTCGAACAGGTCCGGCCGGGTCCACACGTCGCTGCTGTCCTGCGCGACATAGATCGGGATGTCGCCCACGATGCGGATGCCCTTGCCGTTGGCGTAGCTGCGCAGCGCGTCCCACTGCGTTGCGAAGACCCACTGGCGCCAGCGGATCTCGTCCAGGCGGCAGGCGTGCATGGCGCGCGCCTCCTCCAGCGCCGTGGGGTCGCGCAGGGCCTCGCCGGGCGGCCACTCGGTCCACGGACGGCCCCCGTAATGCTCCTTGAGCACCATGAACAGCGCGTAATCGTCCAGCCACCAGCGGCGCGGGTCCTCCGCCCAGGCGCGAAAGGCGCTTTTCTGCGCGCGGTCGTCCTGGATCACGAAGCGGTCATAGGCCAGCGTCAGCAGGTCCTCGTGATAGGCGATGGCCCGGTCGTAGTCCACTTTGTGCGGGGAGAACCACGGGTGGCTGGCGACATCGCTCTCGTCCAGCCAGCCCTGATCAACCAGCGCATCCAGGCTGATCAGCGCGGTGTTCCCGGCAAAGCTCGAATACACCTGGTAGGGCGACCCGCCGAACCCGGTGGGGCCAAGCGGAAGCACCTGCCAGACGGATTGTTTGGCATCGGCCAGGCAGTCCACGAAGCGATACGCCCACCTGCCCAGGTCGCCGATGCCGTACGGGCCGGGCAGCGAGGTCGGGTGCAGCAAGATCCCGCTTGAGCGGGGAAACAGGTTGTTGCGATCAGCCATCACTCTCTCCTGATGTCAGCCGACGGCGGGAGCGGTCCGCCAGTCCCGCCCGGCGTGAGTGGGCGGCGGCGTCCCGCCCTAGCCCAACAACTCCATACAGTTCAGGTCCTGGAACGCCAGGATCGAGCGCTCCAGGTTGGGCCACCACAGCTCCGGCGCCCCCTTCACCGACCAGTGGAAGACCGGCCAGAACAGGTTGCCGATGACCGAGAGCCGGTAATCCAGCCAGCACTGATCCCAGTCGTAATTATCGACGCCGTAAGTCAGCAGGTGGTCATAATAGTAGCGCACAAGCGATTTTTCCATGCGCTCGCGGTGGTCCGGGTAGTCATGCATGGCGATCATGTAGGCCAGGTCGTCGGTGCACACGCTGATCTGCCACACCGCCCAGTCCACGATCACCAGCCCGTGCGCCGCCGGATCGACCGGGTGCATGAAGTTCCAGGCGTGCGCGTCCCCGTGGATGACCGTCAGCGCCTTGCCCGTACGCAGCCGGACGGCGCGCGGTTCCGGCGGCCAGGCCGCGAAGACCTTCTCGTACAAATGGCGGCGCGACACGGAGAGCCGGTCGCCCAGGAAGCTCACGAAGCCCTCGAACCTCTCCCGCGCGACGCTGAAGACGAACTCGCGCACCGCGCCGCCGATCTCGGCCAGGTCGCCCTGGAAGCGCGGATGCTCCCACCACTGCGCGTGGAACTTCGCCAGCGCGTCGAGCATGGCTTCGTACTGCGGGCGCGTCGGCGGCAGCGCCTTGACCGGCTCGCGGTGCGTGCGGGAGATGTCGTCCCACAACAGGTGGGCACGGTTGTCCTGCTCGGAATATTGGGCATCGTAGCAGGTGAGCGTCGGGGAGTCGTCGGTCGCGGGGACGATCAGCCGGTAGAAATCGACCTCGCGGCGGCGCGTGTCCAGCTTCAGGAACAGGCACTCCGGCGCGTCGTCGGGTGCGTCCGGGCTGTAGGTCAGCGCGAGTTGGGCGACCTCGGCGGTGTTGGTCGGCATGACGTTCTTCTCGACCGCCGTGACCTCGCCCTGCGGCAGCGCCCCGCTGCCCCGCAGCACCTCCGTCAGCCAGCCAGGCGTCACCTGCTCGGCGTCAGTCAAGACCATCGAAGGCCCCCGGCGGGATGTCGACCCCCTCAAAGTTGGCGAACGTCAGGTCGTGCATGTGCAGGCCCAGGGCGGCCTTGATCCGGTCGAAGAGGACCATGTAGCTGCTCAGGATGCGCGGGGCGTGCGCCAGGCCAAGCGCGGCGAGCGTCCGCTCGATGGCGTCCGGCGGCCCCTCGACCTCGATAAAGTTGCCGAACGGCATCTCGTCCAGCACGATCTCAGCCTCGCCGTAGGCGTAGGTGGTGCGATATTTCTCGTAGACGACGTGCGGATGGTAGCCCAACCGCTGCAAGATCACGTCCATCGTGTCGAAGTCATCGACCGTCACCTCGGCCTCGAAGCGCGTCCGGACATTGTCCGCCAGGTCCGCACCCGCATCCGGCGGCGCCTTGACCGTCAGGCGGGCGTGCGTATCCTGGCGCAGCCGCACCACGATCCCGGCGGGCGTCAGCGTCTCGCCCGCATCGTCGTAGCGGACGTTGCGCTCATACACACGCTCCTTGACGCGCACCGCGCCGATCCGCGCGAGCGCGTCGGTGATGGCGCGCAGGTCGGGCGTGTAGATCTTCACCTCGGTTTCGAGCAGTTTACTCATGCACATCAGCTCCTGAAACGGGCGCGACAGGCGTTCCGGCGCCCTGCCTACCGTCAAGTTTCGCAGACCGGCAGGACTTGTACCATAGCGCCGAGTGCGCCGCCGCGCCACTACGTGATTCAACGTGATTCAACGCGCCAGCCCGGTCCGCTGGGGGCCGGGCTGGGTCAAGCAGAAGGTGGTGGTGTGATGTTTAACCTGGGATCTCGCGCAGGGCTTCCCCGAGGTGCGTGCGCAGCGTCAGGACCAGCTCGCGGTACAGGCCGCGCGCGCTCTCCGGCGAGAGCACGACATCATGATAAAAGCTGCCCGATGCTCGCTCAACGAGCCACAGATCAACGCCGAAGAAGGGCACCTCGGGCTGGTCGTCCAGCTTGTCGAACTTGATGCGGCGCAGAGCCAGCAGCAGCGCCTGGTAACGCTCCGGTGCGATCGGGTACGTGAAGCGGACATCCTTGCCCGGCTTGTCGTAGACGACGGTCAGGGGCGCGGGGCCGTAGTGGCTGCGGGTAAGGGTCGCAACCTGGTTCGGATGCCGCCCATCATGGTACTGAATGGTCACGCGGAACGCTTCGTTGATGCCGGGCTGTG
>CAZGLU010000486.1:0-3324 GCA_964526095.1 uncultured Anaerolineaceae bacterium
GCGGCCTGGTACACGCTGCTGACCAGGAAGAACGTCATGATGGCCTCGAAGATCGCCGCCTGCCAAACGTGGTCGTCGGTCAGGCTGCCGATCGTCTGACCCGCCTCGGCGGCGTTCTCGACGAGAAACTCAAGCACCAGGGCGGCCAGGATCCCGCCCACGAACTGGGCGATCCAGTAGGCGACCGCGCGATCGATCTTGATGTGGCGGCCCACCAGCAGGCCCGCCGTCACCGCCGGGTTGACGTGCGCGCCGGAAATGTGCCCATAGGTATAGACGATAAAGAGCAGCGCCAGCCCGTGCGCCAGCGCCGCCGTGACGACGCCCTGGCCCGACGCGACGGCAAACCCGCCGATAAACACGAGGATGAAGGTGCCGATCAACTCGGCCAAGCTGAGTTTCATCAACCGTTGGTCCATCATCACTCCTCCGTTCATGCGATGCCGTGCATGCACTTCAAGCGCGAGGAACCCGCGCAACCGGACAAGAAGTATGCGACCAATGGAACGACCAGTTGTTATATGAAAATTAACAAAGTCGATAACCGGTTAACTGCATTATAGAGGGGGCCAGAGGGAAAAGCAACCCGCCCGCGACCGGCCCGCCTTCCCCGGCCGCCGGTGCGGGAGGCCCTCAGACATGGGGGGCACCCCTCACCCCTGGGCCAGCTTGCCCGGCCTGAGGTACGTGTTCCGGCGCACCAGCACCACACCCAGCAGCGTCAGCGTGCCGCCGACGACCAGCCCCACGGTGATCGGGTCGCCCAGGAACACGATCCCGGCCAGGGCCGCGATGAGCGGCGGGAAGTTCTGGTAGCTGACGGCGCGCGTCGGCCCCAGCTCGCGCAGCGCGTAGTTCCAGACGAACACGCCCAGCCCGCTGGACAGCACGCCGCTGTACAGCACGTTGGGCCACAGGCGCGGCGGCAGGGTATCCGCCGTGAGGTGAGACAGGTCCGGCAGGGCGACCAGCGTCAGGCCCGCCGCCGTGATCCAGTACGACCACAGCGCCACGCGCACCCCGCCGAGCCGGTCCACCAGCGGCTTGCTGGCGAGGTTGCCCGCCGCCGTGATGATCGCGCCGACCATCGCCAGCCCGCTGCCGCGCAGGTCGTCGCCGGACAGCCCGACCTGCGCCCCGGCGCCGCCCAGCACCACGATCGCGATCCCGACGAGCGTCATCCCCAGCCCGATCAGCAGCTTGCGCCGCAGCACCACCGCGCCCATCCCGACGCTGAGCACGGCGGTCCAGGCGGGCATCGTCGCCACGACGAGCGCGGTGTTGGTGGAGGTAGTCAGCCTGAGCGCGTAGGCGAACAGGATCTGGTAGCCGGTCGAGCCGACGCTGAACACCAGGATCATCAGCAGCAGGTCGCGCAGGGGGACGCGGAACACCGCCCGGTAACGCAGCGCGGGCAGGCTGATCAGCGGCAGCGCGATCAGGTAGCGGATCGCGTTATACGTCAGCGGCGGGATCGCGGACACCCCGCTCTTCATGACGATGAAGTGACAGCCCCAGATCACGACGATGAAGGCCATCGCCAGATCCGGGGCGTAGCGCTGAAAGGATGACCGGCTTATGGGCAAGGGGCGGCCTGACCTTCGCTGCTCATCTCGGCGTGGGGACGATTATCCGGGGACGATTATACGCCGCCCGCGCCGGAAGGGGATACCCCGGCCGCCGCGCCGTCCCTACCCCATCTCAACCGCGCGCAGGTCCGCCGCGCCGTCGTCGGGATGCGCCGTGGCGGGGCGGGCAGCCGAGGGCCGCAGCCAGGTGTTGCGCCGCACGATGCGCGTGCCGATCACGGTCAGGG
Organism: uncultured Anaerolineaceae bacterium; assembly: GCA_964526095.1. Lineage (GTDB taxonomy): Bacteria > Chloroflexota > Anaerolineae > Aggregatilineales > Aggregatilineaceae > Aggregatilinea. The sequence continues at coordinate 1,817 of CAZGLU010000486.1, forward strand.
CCGCACCGGCCACCAGCGTCACGGTAACCGGGTCGCCCATGACCGCCACGCCAGCGACCGCCGCGATCAGCGGGGTGAAGTTATAGTAGAGCGCAGTCCGCGCCGGGCCGATCCGGTGCAGCGCGTAGTTCTCCACCAGGAAGCCCATCGCGCACGACAGCACGCCGCTGTACAGCAGGTGCGGCCACACCCGCACCGGGATCGCGGCGGGCGTCAGGGTCAGCAGGTCCGGCGCGGACACGACGATCAGCCCCAGCGTGGACACGATGTAGGTCCACAACGCGATCACCGTGCCGCCGTAGCGGTCGATCAACGGCTTCACCGCGATGTTGTAGTAGGCGACGACGATCGCCGCGCCGAGCGCCAGCCCGCTCCCGACCAGGTCCGAGCGCGAGATCGAGAGCGTCGATCCGGCGCCGCCAAGGATCACCAGGGTCACGCCCGCCAGCGACATGATCACGCCGATCAGCATCTGCCGCCGGATCACGACCATGCCGAGCGCAATGGTGAGGATCGCGGTCCACAGCGGCATGGTCGAGCTAAGCAGGGCGGTGTTGGTCGAGGTGGTCCGTGCCAGCCCCAGCACGAAGAAGAGCTGGTACCCAAACGGCCCGATCAGCCCCAGGGGGATCAGCCGCAACGCGTCGCGCCGCTCCAGCCTGAGCGAGGACGACTGCCGGGCTACGGCCAGCAGCAGGATCGGCAGGCCGATCATGAAGCGGATGGCGTTGAAGGTCAGCGGCGCGAGGTTGTCGAAGGCATCTTTGACGACGATGTAATGCACACCCCACACGATCACAATGAGGCTCATCGCCAGGTCCGCGCCCTGCGGACGGCGGGGGAGCTTGGGCAGCTTGAACACAGGAACACCCTTTACAAGACTCGACACGATGCGGCCCATTATACGGGCGCGCACAGCGAGAATCCATCCCCGGTGGTCCTATATGGTCATACCTGGTCCTTTAGTCCCATTCAATCTCCCACAGCCGCAGGTTCTTATCGTCCCCACCCGACGCCAGCATGCGCCCGTCCGGTCTGAAGGCCGTGCAGCGCACCCAGTCGCCGTGATCCTTGCGTGCGGCGACCTCCCGGCGCTCGTCCACGTCCCACAGCCGCAGATGGTTGTCCAGGCCGGTGGAGGCCAGCAGCGCCCCGTCCGGGCTGAAGGCGAGACTCTGCACCGAGTAGCCGCCCCCCGTCTCGATCATGCCGCGCTCGCGCCGCCCCGCCACGTCCCACAGGTAGATCGGCTGGCCGTCGCCGCAGGAGGCGAGCAGCGTCCCGTCCGGGCTGAACGCCACGGCATGCACCGAATTCGTGTGGCTGCTGAACAGGGCGATCTCGCGCTGGTCCGCGACGTCCCACAGGCGCACAGTGTTGTCCTGCGCGCAGGAGGCCAGCAGCGCCCCATCCGGGCTGAACGCGACGCCGCGCAGCCATCCGGAATGCCCGCGCAGCGTCGAGATCGGAAGAGCGTCGTGTAGGGAAAGAGTGTAGGATAGGGTGTA
>CAZGLU010000487.1:0-3320 GCA_964526095.1 uncultured Anaerolineaceae bacterium
CCTGCCCGCTGCGCGGCGCGGCACGAAGTCGGTCACCGGGCACATCACGGCGATCGACACCTCCGCCGACGACGGCGGCAGCTCCGGGCGGCTGCGCCGGGAGCTAGGCGTGCTGCCGCCGGGCGACCTACGCAGCAATATCGCCGCGCTCGCCAACGACGAGGCGTTGATCACGCAGCTTTTCCAGTATCGCTTCTCCGAAGGCGGGCTGGAGGGGCACAGCTTCGGCAACCTGTTCCTGACCGCGATGGCCGACATCACCGGCAGCATGGACCGCGCCGTGGCCGAGACGGGCCGCGTGCTGGCGATCGAGGGGCGGGTGCTGCCCTCCACCCTGCAAGACATCACCCTGATGGCCGAGGTACGCATCCCCGGCGAGACCCGCCTGCGCCGCATCACGGGTGAATCGCAAATTCCTGAGGCGGGTGGTAAGATCGAGCGCGTTTTCTTACAACCTGATCAGGTCCGTGCCTATCCGGACGCGATCCGGGCCATCCTGAGCGCGGACCTGATTGTGATCGGGCCGGGCAGCCTGTACACCAGCATCCTGCCGAACCTGCTGGTGGGCGGCATCGTCGAGGCGCTGAGGGCCAGCAACGCATACAAGGTCTACGTGTGCAACGTCGCCATGCAGCCGGGCGAAACGGACGGCTACACCGTGGCGGATCACGTGCTGGCGCTTGAGGCCCATGTCGGGCGGAACGTCTTTGACGCGGTGCTCGCCAATTCGCACTATCCAACCCGCAACGCGGGCGAGAACACCCGTTACGTCATGCACACCGCCGATGCCCAGTCCATCCACCAGCGTTACGATGTGCATCTGGTCGATTTGACCGACCCGAATCGACCGTGGCGCCATGATCCGAGCAAACTGGCGCGCGCCTTGCTCGCCCTGCACAACCGGGCCTATGCCAGCCGCGCCTTTGCGTTCCGTAACAGCGGCAGCCCGCAAGGGTCCACCGCAAACGGGCCTATTGGGGGATAGCCCGGCACCTGCGCGGGACTATCCAGCAGTATATTTGTCGAATGCAAGTCGATAAGGAGAGGTACACAATGGCACGCGTAGGTATTAACGGCTTTGGCCGTATCGGTCGTCAGGTTCTGAAGGCGATGCTCGAGAAGTACCCGAACGACCTCGAAGTAGTGGCCTTCAACGACCTGGGTGACCTGCCGACTATGGCTCACCTGTTCAAGTACGACTCAAACTACGGCCGCCTGGATGGCACCATTGAGGTGGCCGACGATGGGCTGATCGTGAACGGCAAGAAGATCCGCGCCTTCAGCGAGAAGGATCCGGCGGCCCTGCCCTGGGGCGACCTCGGCGTGGACATCGTGATCGAGAGCACGGGCGTCTTCCGCAGCCGTGAGAAGGTCCAGCCCCACATCGACGCGGGCGCCAAGAAGGTGATCATCAGCGCCCCGGCGAAGGGCCAGGTTGACCGCACGATCGTGATCGGCGTGAACGATGGCGACTACAACCCCGAGACGGACCATATCGTGTCCAACGCGTCCTGCACCACCAACGGCCTCGCCCCGGCGGCGAAGGTCGTGCACGAGGCGTTCACGATCAAGCGCGGCCTGATGACCACGATCCACGCCTACACCAACGACCAGCGCATCCTGGACATGCCGCACAGCGACCTGCGCCGCGCGCGCGCCGCTGCGATGAGCATGATCCCGACGACCACGGGTGCCGCCCGCGCCGTCGCGCTCGTCATCCCCGATCTGAAGGGCAAGTTCGACGGCATTTCGGTGCGCGTCCCGACCTCGACGGTGTCGCTGGTGGACTTCGTGGCCGAGATCGAAAAGCCGACCACGACCGAGGAGCTGCACGCGCGGTTCCGTGACGCGGCCAACGGCCCGCTGAAGGGCATCCTGGGCTTCAGCGAGGAGCCGCTGGTGTCCATCGACCTGAAGGGCGACGACCGCTCCAGCATCGTGGACGCTGAGTTCACGACGGTCTTCCAGGACACGATGGTTAAGGTCATGGCCTGGTACGACAACGAATGGGCGTACTCCGTCCGCACCGCCGACCTGGCGAAGATCATGGCGGACAAGTTCTAAGTCGCTGCCTGGGGTTTGCTCGGAATGAGTCTTGCAGGGGCGAGGGCCAGAGCGCCCCGCCCCTGTTCGTTTGACCATCCGCCGTCCCGCCATGCGGGTGCTGCCTGTCCGCTCACGCGACCCACGTCGCCGTGCCATCGCAAGCGTGAGGAAGGAGCAACCACCATGTCACAGGAGAACCCCGTTCGAGAGCTGCGCCTGGCGCTGACCGTCGAGAACTACGACGAGGCGCTGCGCTTCTACCGGGATGCGCTCGGCCTCCCCGTCCTCGACACATGGGACGGCCCGGACGGCCAGGGCATCTTGCTGGACGCGGGCCGCGCCACCCTTGAGGTCCTTTCCACCGCGCAGGCGCGCATGGTGGACCGCACCGAGGTCGGTGCGGAAGGTGTCTCCGGGCCGGTGCGCCTCGCGTTGGAGGTGGCGGACTCGCTCGCAACGGCGGCGGCCCTGCGTGACGCCGGGGCGGAGCAGTTACACGAGCCGGTCGTGACGCCCTGGCAGCACCGCAACGTCCGGCTGCGTGCGCCGGATGGCATGCAGATCACGCTGTTCACCGTGCTGGATTCGGATCTGGATTCAGGCATGTTGTGATGACGTTTCAGGTGCGGGGTGTGGCGCAACACAACGGCGCGGCTCCCCGCCCCCTAAAAAGGAGATTAGGCTGTGGCAAAAAAGACGGTGCAAGATATCGACCTCACCGGGAAGCGCGTCCTGGTTCGTGTCGATTTTAATGTGCCCATCAAAGAGGGTGAGGTTACCGACGACACGCGCGTGCGCGCGGCGATCCCCACCCTGCAATATATCCTGGAGCAAAAGCCGCGCTACGTCGCGCTGATGTCCCACCTGGGCCGCCCCAAGGGCGAGCCGGACCCGCAGTACTCGCTCAAGCCTGTGGTGCCTGTGCTGGCCGAGCTACTGGGCGTGAACGTCGTGTTCTCTGAAGAGCTGGTGGGCGAGACTGCCAAGAAGGTCGCGGAGTCCGCGCCGGAGGGCAGCGTGATCCTGCTCGAGAACACGCGCTTCTATAAGGGCGAGACCAAGAACGACGAGGAGCTTGCCCGCCAGTTGGCCGAGTTGGGCGACGTGTACGTGAACGACGCGTTCGGCTCGGCGCACCGCGCGCACGCCTCGACCGAGGGCGTGGCGCGGTACCTGCCCGCCGTCAGCGGCTTCCTCATGCAGAAGGAGCTGGACTACCTGCTCCGGGCCATCGAATCACCGGAGCGTCCGTTCGTGGCGATCCTCGGCGGGGC
>CAZGLU010000488.1:0-3304 GCA_964526095.1 uncultured Anaerolineaceae bacterium
TGACGCACGGCGACGACCAGGGCCTGCGTCTGCCGCCCAAGCTGGCCCCCTTCCAGGTGGTGATCGTGCCTATCTTCCGCGACGACTCCACGCGCGCCGCTGTGTTGGCGGCTGTGGAGCGCATCGCGGCCTTGCGGATGGGCGCCGGCATCCGCGTCCACGTGGACGACCGTGACAACCTCTCGCCCGGCTACAAGTTCAACGACTGGGAGATGCGCGGCGTGCCGCTGCGCATGGAGGTCGGCCCGAAGGACGTCGCCAACAACACCGTGGCGCTTGCCCGGCGCGACGTGCCGGGCCGGGCCGGGAAGTCGTTCGTGGCGCAGGACGGGCTGGCGACGACCGTGCGCGACCTGCTGGACGACATCCAGGCCAGCCTGCTCCGGCAGGCGACCGAGTTCCGCGACAGCCACCTGCACGAAGTCACGGGCGGCTACGACGAGTTTGTGGGCCTCCTGCGCGACGACGAGTGGGCGCTGGCCTGGTTCTGCGGCGGCGCGGCGTGTGAGGCAAAGGTCAAGGAAGATACCACGGCGACGAGCCGCTGCTTCCCGCTGGAGCAGCCGCACCCCGGCCAGACGGGCAAGTGCATCGTCTGCGAGGGCGAGGCGACCGAGATGGCTTACTTCGCCCGTGCCTACTAGCCGCCGTTGGGGATGGGTGAGTAACGGGAGTAGGGCCGCTGTACATCCGGCGTGAAGAGTCGCACCTGCACTTCGGACGGCAGAGCCGCCGCCCGCGCCTGCGGCGGATCGTGCTGCTGGCCGTGCTGGTCGTGATCCTGCTGGGGGCGTTCTGGCGCTTCCAAAGCCTCCAGCAGTGGGTGATCAACGCGGTCATCCTGAACACCACGCCGACGCCCAACGCCGTCATGCTCGCCATGACCGGCGAGCAGGCTTACCAGGCCGGCGATCTGTCGGCGGCGCTGGACTACTACCGCCGCGCCGTGGAGTTGGAGCCGGACCGGCTCGACATCGCGTTCGAGTTCGGGCGCATGTTGATCTACGAGGGCTACAACGGCACGCAGCTCCCCGCGCGCGCGGACGAGGCGTTTGAGTTGGCGAAGCGCCTTGTGGAGCAGGCCCCGGACGACGCACGTGCTCACACGCTGATGGCGCTCGCGCTGACCGAACAGCGCCGCTACAACGAGGCGGTCGCCGCCGGCCTGCGCGCGGTGGACCTCGCGCCGGACTTCGCTGAGGCGTGGGCTTACCTCTCGATGGCCTACTACTGGTCGGGCCGCCCGTCCAACGCCGAGGAAACGGCCGAGCGCGCGGTCGAGCTTAACCCGGACAGCATCGACGCACGCCGCGCGATGGCGATGGCGCTCACCTACCGGGGCAACGTCGATCTGGTGATCGACCAGTTGCTTGAGGCGCAGCAGCGCCATCCCAACCTCTCCATCATCTATTTCGAGTTGGCGGTGTACTACCGTGCGCAGGGCAACTTCGAGGCTTCGGTACAGGCGTACGACCGCGTGCTGTCGTCCCAGCCGGACAACGTGAAAGCCTACACGCGCAAGTGTTACACCTACTATCTGATGGGCGAGTACGCGCTCTCGGCGGAGACGTGCCGCCAGGCCGTGCAGTTGGACCCGAGTTATGCCGCCGCCTACCAGAACCTGGGCCGCGCTGAGTACCGCAATCGCGATTACGACGCGGCGATCCAGTCGCTTGAGACGTGCAGCCGCCTGGAGGAGGAGCAGGGCGTCCCGCCGGAGGAGCGCTCGATCGACTGCGTGTACGTGCGCGGGCTGGCCCTGGCGCTGAGCGACCGCTGCCCGGAGGCATGGCCCCTGCTGACCGCGTCGTTGCAGATGCTTCCCAACGACATGCAGCGCGAGGCGATCATGGCCGGGATGGAGCTATGCGCGGCGGGCAACTCGAATTATGATATGGGGGCTGTTCCCACGCCGGTTACGCCGACCGCCGCGCCGTGAGGACCGGGGCGGGCCTGGGGCGGCTGCGGCTGACGTTGACTCTGAAGGAGTGCGTGAGATGCCTGTTTACCTTTTGTTGAGCACGTTGACGCCGCACGGCGTCGAGTGTATCGTGGACGACCCGACCTGTCTGCGTGACATCAGCCGCGACATCGAGAGCCTTGGTGTCAAGGTGCTGGACCAGTACGCGACGCTGGGGCAGTACGACTTCGTACATGTGATCGAGGCGCCGGACAACGAGACGGTCGCGCGGGTGAGCATGGAGTTGGTGGCGCGTGGGCACATCAAGCCGCTGAGCCTGCCCACGATCTCGATCAACGACTTCATCAGCCGCCTGAGCCTGGACCGGCAGCCCTAGAGCCGTGAGGATGTAGGATGGCCCCTGAATCGGTCGTATTTGACGATGCCGCCGGTTACTACGACGAGACGCGCGGCTTTCCGCCGGGGCTGGAGGGCGCGGCCATCGGCGCCATCGTGCGGGCGGGCGCGTTCTCCCCGGAGATGCGCGTGCTGGAGATCGGCGTCGGCACGGGGCGCATCGCGCTGCCGCTGGCGTCCTACGTGCATGCGCTGGTGGGCGTGGACCTTTCCGCCGCGATGCTGGCGCGCCTGCGGGCCAAATGGCGGGGCGAGCCGGTCTGGTCGCTGCGGGGCGACGCGACGCGCCTCCCGCTGCGTGCGGCGTCGATGGATGGCGCCGTCGCCGTGCACGTCTTCCACCTGATCCCGAACTGGCGGGACGCGCTTCAAGAGTTGGCGCGCGTGCTGCGGCCCTCGGCGCGGCTGGTCAGCGCCTACAGCGACCGGTCCGATACCCCCAGCACGGTGCACGACCTGTTGCGGCAGGCCTGGGACGAGGCCGTGGGCCAGGAACAAACGCGCAACGTCGGCGTGTCGCGCGACGAATACGCCACGTTCCTGGCCGATGCCGGGTGGCGGCAGGTCGGGGAGCCGGAGGTTGTGGCCTACACACAGGCCCGCACCCCGCGCGAGCACATCGACCTCATGGAGCGCCGCAGGTGGTCCTCATGCTGGCGGCTGGACGACGAGGTGATTGAGCGGGGCGTCGCCGCAATGCGCGCCGTGCTGGACCGTGAGGGCATCGACCCCGACACGCCGTACGACACCCACTCGCAGTTTAAGGCGGTTGCCTACCTGCCCCCGGAAACCTGAGGGCTTGTTGCCCGGCCCTGGACCAGAGCGCGAAAACGCCCGGCAAGCTGTCTGCCGGGCGTTTGGGTTGCTAGGTGCTGTCTGCCCATTGAGGGCAGGGGGAGGGCTGGCCTACCTGCCGCCGCGCCGATCGCGGTAGCCACCGCCACCGCCACTGCCGCCGCCGCGCCGGTCGCGGTCGCCGCCACCACC
>CAZGLU010000489.1:0-3296 GCA_964526095.1 uncultured Anaerolineaceae bacterium
CGGATTGATCGGCCGGATCGCGCTCAGCACCTTGACCTTCTCATTCCGCAGCGCGTCCGCGTTGAACGACCACGGCGGCTCCATCGCCACCAGCGCCAGCAGTTGCAGCAGGTGGTTCTGGAACATATCGCGCAGCACGCCCGCCTGGTCGTAGTACCCCGCCCGGTGCCCGACGTCCAGTTCCTCCAACACGGTGATCTGCACGTGGTCCACGTAGTTGCGGTTCCACACCGGCTCCCAGATCGTGTTTGCGAAGCGGAAGAACAGGATGTTCTGCGCCGTCTCTTTGCCCAGGTAGTGATCGATGCGGTAGATCTGGTGCTCCGCGAAGACGTGGTGGATCACCTCGTTCAGTTCCTGCGCCGAGCACAGGTCGTGCCCGAACGGCTTCTCGATGACGATGTTCCGCCGGCCCTCGTCCTCCGCCGCCATGCCCTGCGCGCCCAGGTTGCGCACGATCGGCACGTACAGGTTGGGCGCGACGGACAGGTAATACAGCCGGTTCGTCGGGCCGCCCTCCAGTTCACGCAAAAACGTATCGAGCGCCGCGTAGTCGTCGGGCATGGTCGAGTTGCCGGGCTGGTACCAGATGTGCGCCGCGAACTCGTCCCACGCCGCCGCCTCGTAGGCGTCGCCCAACTGCTCCGCCGCGGACGCCCGCAGGTGGTCGCGGAACGCCTCGTGCGTGTAGGCCGTGCGCGACATGCCGACGATGCGGATCGGGTCCGGCAGCCGCCCCGAATGGTACAGCGTATACAGCGCCGGGATCAGCTTGCGCTCGGTCAGATCCCCCGACGCGCCAAAGATCACGATCGTCGTCCCGTTTTCCGCTACTGTCTCCTGCATACCTGCTCCTGGCGTCCGTTCCAGCACGTGTCTTACCCTTGTCCCATCCCCTATCCTTTGTTACGGGCAACCACAGGAAAGGGGAAACCGGTGCGTTCGAAGGTATGTCCCGCCCTTCTCCAACTTGATTGGAGAGGGGCAGCGAACAGGGTGAGGTGTACTTCGTCGCTACGCCCGCAGCGCCTCCGCGATCGCGCGGATGTGTTCCGGGCGGCTGCCGCAGCACGCCCCGACGATCAGCGCGCCCTGCTCTCGCACGCGGGCCGCATACGCGCCCATCATCTCCGGCGTGGCGTCGTAGACCGGCTGCCCCTCGGCCATGCGCGGCAGTCCGGCGTTGGCCTTCGCCACCAGCCGCACGCCCGGCTGTGCCGCGTGCATCTTCCCGATCACGTCCTCGATCTCGTCCGGGCCGTTGCCGCAGTTCGCGCCCAGCGCCACCACCCCATATTCGGCCAGCGTCTCGGCGGCGTGCTCCGGCGTCACGCCCATCATCGTCCGCCCGCGCGTGTCGAAGGTCATCGTTGCCACCACCGGCACGCCCGGCGCCGCCCGGCGGCACCCTTCCACCGCCGCGCGGACCTCCTCCACGTCCGCCATCGTCTCGATCCAGAAGACGTCTACGCCGCCCTCGGCCAGCGCCGCCGCCTGGACCTCGAACGCCTCTGCTGCCGCCTCGAACTCCAGGTCGCCCAGCGGCGCGAGCATCTGCCCCGTCGGCCCCATCGACCCGCCGACCGCCACCGGGAGATCCGCTGCGTCGGCGGCCTGACGGGCCAGGCGCGCGGCGGCCAGGTTCAGTTCGTGTGCCCGCTCTCCCAGGCCGTGCATCGACAGCCGGATCGGGTTCCCGCCGAAGGTGTTCGTCAGCACGATCTGTGCGCCCGCCTCGATGTACGCCTCGTGGACCGCGCGCACCTCGTCCGGGCGCTCGACGTTCCACAGTTCGGGCGCCGTGCCCCGCTCCAATCCCCGCGCGAACAGCATGGTGCCCATGCCGCCATCCGCCACGACCGGCCCTCCGGCCCCGATCAGCTCGTCCAGTGTTGACCGCATGCACCCCGTCCTTTCCTGCCCGGTCCCGGCCTGCCACGTGCGGACGCCCATCCTTCCGGTGCCCCGCACCGCGTACGCGTCGCGGAGGCTCGCCCCCACGCCCGCGCAGCGCCCATCATTCTACTGAATGCCGCCTCGTTCTGCGACATACCACCTCCGCCAACCTGGAGTGGCCGTTTGGGGCCGCGCCGACCTATATTCTAAAATTAGGAAACCAATAGGCTTACGGGGCGTGTTTGGGGTATATCTGTCACGGTTGAGACCGGCATAGGAAGTTTGATCGCACCACCACGCAGCGAAGCTGAAGCTTTGGGGGCCGGGCTGGTCCGGTCCGCGCCCCGGCCTCGCCCGATCTGTGCTCGCACGCGGACCTTCCAGTTAGACTGAGTTTAACACCATGTTGGCCGCTACGCCGGATGGCCCCGCCCTCCGGCTCTCCTATCCAGCCCGGTCGCCCGTGCAGCACGCGCGGATCGCACCGCACGCCCTGGCCGCCCGTGCAGGACGTCGGAGTACACTATGTCGTTTCGCTTAGGCATTCGCACCAAGCTCGGGTTGGCCCTGCTGGCGCTGACGGTCCTCACCGTCGGCATCAGCGTGGCCCTGAGCCTGCACCGCCTCAGCCTGTATATCAACGAACAGGCTCAGGACGAGTTGCTGGACGACCGCCAGTCGATCCTGCTCATCCTGCGCCTGCGTCAGAAGGATGCCCGCGCGGACGCCGGTGCCCTGGCCCTGCGCGGTGACCTCCAGGAGGCGCTGGTCTCCGGGGACCGCGCAGAGGTCCTGCGCATCGCCGAGCAGTTCCGCCGCGATCAGGGCATTGACATCCTCACCATCGTCAATGCCGATGGCGTCGTGCTTGCCCGCGGCCACCGGCCGGACCACTTCGGCGACCGCGTCAGGAACGAGGACATCGGCGCCTGGACGCTCAGCGGCACGTCGCTTGAAACCCTGTTGATCGACGAAAGCCGGGCCATCTTCGCCATCGGCAGCGTCCCGATCTTCGACCCGCGCTCGTCCGATACGATCCTCGGCGCCGTGATCGCAGGCTACGCGCTGGACCAGGAGTTTGTGGAGGGCCTGAAGCGCTCGACCGGCGAGGACGTGTCCCTGATCCTGGACAACCGCCGCCGCTTCACCACCCTGCCCGACGCGCTCAACTCCCCGATCACCGTCACAAACGTCAACACCCGCGCGCCGATCAAGATCAACGACGGCCGCTACCACGTCGTGTACAGCCCGCTTCAGGGCCAGAACGCCAGCGCCCCGCTCGGTGTCCTGGAGGTCGCCAAGTCGAACGCCTCCATTCAGGAGACCACTCGTGACATCGTCGGCGGCGTGCTGGCCCTCATGAGTGCGGTCGGTTTGGTCGCGGTCGGGCTGGCCTATAC
>CAZGLU010000490.1:0-1998 GCA_964526095.1 uncultured Anaerolineaceae bacterium
CAGGCTGACGCGCCGCCCCTTCGCGCGCAGCTCCCGCGCGAAGGCGAGGTCCGGCTCGGCATCGCCGGGGTGGATGCCCCAGTGAAAGCGGCGGGCTTCCCGGTACGTGCCGGGCAGCACGTCCCAGCGCCGCGCCAACTGCGCCCCGAGCGTCTCCACCGGCACGCGCCACAACTGCGTGCGCCGCCCGTCGAACTCCACGACCTGCCACGCGCGCGGCGTCGGCTGCGCCGTGACGCGCAGGCCGTCGAGGTTGATGCCCGCCGCGCGCAGTGGGTCGAGCGCCGCCGGGTCGAGGTCCGCGCCGACCCCGGCGACCAGCCCGACCGCCGCGCCCGATCCGAGCGCGGCGGCCATGCCCCAGGCCGTCTGCGGGCCGCCACCGCCCAACACGCCCATGCGCGTGTAGCCCTGCGGGAACACGATATCGTCAAGGATGACGCCGAAGGCGACGCAGTCGATCATGGGAAGCCGTTCGCTGTTCGCGGTGAGCAGTTAGCACGGTGCAGGAATGCCACGCTGCGGCGCAAGGGTCACCCTCAGCCCGTCGCGCCGGGGAGGGTGACCCAGGGGGGGTAAGGCCCCGCTTACCCCTCCGCGTACGCCGCCGGATTGAGCGCCGCCTGGTTGAGATCGATCCCGACACCGGCCACGGAGTCATCCGCGAGGTTGAGCGCGAACAGCGTCACCGGGACGCTGGCAAGCTGCTGCTGCCCCACGTCCATCATCGGGTCGATCGTGTTGTTCAGCACCTGCGCGACCCAGTCATGCAGGTTCGGGATCTGGCTGAACAGCACCGTCTGCCCGTCCGGGGTGGGCACGATCCGGCCGATCGCGTAGGCTTCCGCCACGTACCGCGTCGTGCTCTCCCCGCTCGCCAGATCGAGCTGGTTCAGGCTCACCGACATCACCGGCATCTGCGCCGCGGACGGCTCGATCATGCCCAACGCCTGCGCGAGCTGCTCCTGTTCCTCCGCGCTCGCGGGCAGCGATTCGCCGGTCTGCTGGCGCGTGCTGTAGAACAGGCTTTGCCCGTCCGCCGCCCACGCGAGTAGATCGACGCCCGGCGCGGCGCTGAACGCGGTCACATCGCCCGTCGCGAGGTCGACGACCATCACCTGCCCCTCCGGCCCGGTCCCGGCCACGCGGGCGCCATCCGGCGACACGACCACACCGCCGAGGGTCTCGTGCAGCAGCACATCCTCGCCCGTTTTCAGGTTCAGCAGCGCCACGCCGCGCCCCATGCAGGCCGTCGAGTGGACCAGCCCGGACGGCGTCAGCGCCAGCACGTTGGCCGCGATCCCCGGCCCGGTCCCGGCCTCGGCCCAGTAGCGCCAGTCCGCCGGGATCGACGAGCCGCCGCCGCAGCCCGCGCCGTAGACGAAGCTGCCGATGGCCTGCGGCTCGGCGTTCGCGCCGGGGTCGAGGCGGTACGCCTCCACCACCACGCCGCCGCCCGGTACGCCCGCCGCCGGTTCCTGGCTGAACTGGCCGGTATCGACGGCGTAGATCAGGTGGTTATCCGCCGTGAAGCTGATCGGCAGGCCAGCCATCAGCCCGGACGCAACCTGGATCGGCGGGCGGGCGTCGCGCCCGGAGAGCCACAGCCCCAGGCGGTAGTTCGCGTCCCACTGCGTAAAGGCCAGGTACGCGCCGTTCGGACTCCATTCCAGGTCGAGCGTGTTCTGCGCCGGTTCCTGCGTGACCTGCTGCGGCCCGTCACCGAAGCCGTAGAGCATCACGTACCCGTCGGTGATCGCCGCCAGCGGGTAGCTCCCATCACCCTGGGCGGCGGCGGGCGCCACGACGAGCAGCAGCGCGGCCACCAACCAGAATAGATAGTTCCAGGTGCGTTTCAGCATAGCCGTCCTCTCCTCTCGTTAACCATTTAGCCAAACTCTATTATCGCGCACGCCCCCGCCGCCGACAGCCCCACGCCGGGGAGGGCGTACGTGTGGCATCACTTACCGCATGGATTGGTACAGCAGATCCTACCAG
>CAZGLU010000490.1:2008-3289 GCA_964526095.1 uncultured Anaerolineaceae bacterium
GCCACGCCCGACGATCGGCTGCCACGCTGCGACGTTCGCCGTGTCGTAGGGCGTCACGCCAAGCTGATCGACAACCGTCTGGCCGCGCGTGTAAACGCCGTCACACTCGACCGCGACGTAGTGCTTGCTCTTGCGCGTGCAGATCGACGGATCGAGCGCGATCGCCATCGCCACGGGGTCGGGCAGGCCCAGGCCCGGATCGCCAAGCCAGTTCCGGCTGGCTTCCAGCGCCGAGATGTTGCAGTCGATGGCGAAGTGCGCCAGCGGCGTGTTGATCGTCTCCTTGCAGTAGCGCATGTCCTCGTCGCTGAGGTTCGCCTCGCCCCGACACAACTCCCAGCCGACCATCTCAACCGGCAGGCCGGACTGGAACACGATCTGAGCCGCCTCCGGGTCGCACCAGATGTTGTACTCGGCGGCGGGGGTGATGTTGCCGACCACGTTGGCCGCGCCGCCCATCACCACGCAGCGGCTGACGTTCGCCACGATCTCCGGCGCCTGACTGACCGCCAGCGCCACGTTCGTCAGCGGGCCGAGCGTGACGAGGATGATGCCGGGGTTGGCCTTGATCGTGTCGATCAGCACGTCCACGGCATGGCCCTCGGCAGGCGGCGTCTGCGCCCGGTAGTTCATGCCGCCCATGCCGTCCGGCCCGTGGAAGAAGTAGGCACGGTACACCTCGCGGATCAGCGGCTTGTCCGCGCCGTGGTAGACCGGCACCTGCTTGCCGCACAGCTCGACGGTGTAGCGCGCGTTGTTGCTGCCCTGCTCGACGGGCATGTTTCCGGCGACGATCGTGATCGCCAGCACCTCCACGTCCGGCGCCTGGAGCGCCATCATCAGCGCCACGGCGTCATCGGAGGCGGTGTCGGTGTCGATGATCATTTTGCGGGTCGTCATGTTCACTCGCTCCTTTAGGAAAGCAGTCAGTGTTTTGTCGTTGTCGTTCGCTCGCGGCGCCCGGAGATCCGGCGCTTAGTCTTCGTCACGCCCGCACGCGGCGTCCAGGTTCAGGTACAGGTCGCCCAGCTCGGTCGCGGTCAGGAACTCCAGCCGCGTGCCCGCGCTCAGGATCGCGTGGTCGTCCGCATCGACCAGCACGTAGCGCGACTTCACGGGCTGCTCAAGCTGTTCCGCGACCGGGTAATACGACAGCCCGATCCCGCCCGGCACCCCGATCAGCGCAGGTGCGTACGATTCGTGGTAGTCGATCAGCAGCGTGTTGCACCATGCGCTGGGCGCGTCCGGATCGTACACCAGGTAATCCGCGGTCGCCTCCTC
>CAZGLU010000491.1:0-3285 GCA_964526095.1 uncultured Anaerolineaceae bacterium
CCTCGATGATCGGGGTCTGGACCGTCGCGTTGAACTCCGGCGGGTCCTGCTGGATGATCTCAACGCCGAGATCCACGGCAGCCTGGTTGATACCGGCAGCCATCGTCACGTAGAAGGGATCCGGGTTCACGCCCGGCACGAAGGCGATCTTGATCGGATCGTCGTCCTGCGCCAATGCGCTGCCGGTTGAAACAGGCAGTAACGGCAGTACGAGCGCCGCGCAAAGTGCCAGAACCAACAGTTTCTTAAGCATGGAATACTCCTATGTATTTCGGTGGAAAGCTGCAGGCACAACAAACAACAACTTGCCGAAGACGCGTTTTTCCCTCGATAGGAACTCCTTTCTGCCTCTACCGAGTGCCATCCTAAACTCGGAGGACTTCAACTCCTTCGTCTTCGATGCGTCGGGTGACTGTGTCACTCAAACCCGTGTCGGTAATGAGCAGATCGACACGATGGAGGGGGATGACGGTGATGGGGCGAACTTCGTTGAACTTGCTGCTGTCCGCCATAAAGACGATCCGCTCGCCTTGCGCGGCCATAGCGCGTTTAACCTCAACCTCGAAGATGTTGGAATTGGTCAGGCCGTGCTCGAGCGAGAACCCGCCCGCCGCGAGAAACACGAGGTCCGCGTTAAACGCCTTCAGGGTGCTGATCGCCGCCGGGCCGATCAACATGCGGGTCAGGTGCCGCATGACGCCGCCCGTCATGACCAACTCGACGTTCGGGAACTGGGCGGCCAGCGAGGCCACGTTCAGGGCGGGGGTGACGATCCGCAGGAAGTCCAGCTCGCGCGAGAGGTGCGCGACCAACTCAACGGTCGTGCTGCCCGCGTCTACGATGATCGTCTGCCCGACCTCGACGAGCTGGGCGGCGGCCTGGCCGATGCGCTTCTTTTCGGCGGCGTGAAGCTGGGTGCGCTGGTGGAGCAGGGTTTCGCGGTCTTCGATGGGCATGGTCTTGGCGACCGCGCCACCCCAAACGATCTCGCAGTGACCGTTCTTTTCAAGCTCGCGCAAGTCGGAGCGGATCGTTGCAGCGGAGACTTTGAGGATATCCTTGAGCTGGTTGGTGCGGCACAGGCCGTCCCGCTCCAACATCTCCAGGATCATGCGCTGGCGTTCAACCGCCAACAAATTACTTTCGGAATAGTCGTCTAGTGTCATTTTATTGCGAATAACTTCTATTTTTGCGGTTGGTAACGGCCCGAACCGCACTTTACTCGCATTTTAGCGCTCTTTTTTGACTTTCGTCAACATTTACTTTCGAGTTTTTCGGATTGTTGAGCGGAATTTTGAAAAAGGCCAAATTCCGGGAATATAATCACAAGAAAACGCGAGCATTCAAAAGAACGGGGGCTTACTTGAAAACACTTGTTATCGTCAGTGGGGGGGATGCGCCGGGGATCAATACCGCCATCGCGCACTTCGTCAGCCTTGCGGCGCGACACAAGCACTCCGTGATCGGCTCGCGCCGGGGGTTTGAAGGCTTGCTTGAAGGTGACCTGATCCCCATTTCGCCCCCTGACATTCTGCCGTGGGCCGCCTCCGCCGGGTCGTACCTGCCGTCCAGCCGCGTGCCGGTGCTGAAGGACCATGCGAATCAGGAGCAAATGGCGCGCATCCTGAAGCAGCATGAGGTTGACAACGTGCTGCTGTTCGGCGGCGATGGCTCGCTGCGCTACCTGCCGCCGATCATTGCGGAGCAGGGCGTGAAGTGCATCGGCCTGCCGACGACCATTGACAACGACCTGGCCGGGACCGAGCGCACGCTGGGGTTCGACTCCGCGTGCAATTTCGCGTACCAGGCGGTGGACGGCGCCCGTGCGACGGCGCGCGCGCTGCCCGGGCGCATCTTCATGATCGAGACGCTCGGCGGCTACACCGGCATGCTGGCGCTGGAAGTGGCGTACACGGTGGGCGCCCATGCGGTGCTGGTCCCGGAGTACGCGTACGATAACGAATGGCTCAGCCAGCGCCTGATCGACGCGGTGAAGCAGGACGGGCACGCGCTGTTGATCCTGTCCGAAGGGGTGGCCGCTGCGCGCACGTTGGCCGACGACATCCCGCAGTGGACGCAGATCCGGGTGCGGGACGTGCGGCTGGGGCATGCCCAGCGCGGGGCTTTCCCCACGTATGGCGACCGCAAGCTGGCGGCGGACATGGCGCAGATCGCATTCCAGGCGATGCTGGATGGCGTGGCACGCGGCACGGTTGTCGTGCGTAACGGCGAGACGATGCTGCATGAGGGGCCGCTGGAGGGGTTCCCGCCGCGCCTGCCGGACGTACAGCGCTACAACTTCATCAACGGATACGAAAAAGACTATGAGCCTGCTCGCAATTGATTTCGGGGGGACGCGCACCCGCGCCGCGTGGTTTACAGAGGGGTTGGAGCTGGTCCAGCGCAACGAGTCGCTGTCGCAGGTCAACCAGCCCGCCGAACAGGTGATCGAGCGCCTGATCAATACGGCGCGCAGCGTCGTGCCGTCCGGCGAAACCCCGCGCGGAATCGGCATCTCGGCGCCCGGCCCGCTGGACGCGGAGCAAGGGGTGATCTTCCAGGCCAAGACGCTACCGGACTGGGTCAACGTGCCGCTGGTGTCCATCGTGCGGGATGCCTTCGGCGTGCCGGTTTTCATGCACAACGACGCGAACCTGGCGGCGCTGGCGGAGTACCATCTCGGGGCAGCGCGCGGCGCGGACCCGGCGATCTACCTGACGATCAGCACGGGCCTCGGCGGCGGCGCCGTGCTGAACGGGAAGCTGTTCACGGGCAGCCGAGGGCTGGCTATCGAGCCGGGGCACATGCGCTTTGTGGACCCCGAGGGGCGGGTGATGCGCCTGGAGGAACTGGCCTCCGGGACCGGCATCGCACGGCTGGCGCAGGAAAAGCTGGCTGCCTCGGACCGGCCCACGTCGCTGCGGGCGCTCGACGTGGTGGACGGCAAGGCCGTCGGGCACGCGGCAGCCGCCGGTGACGCCTTCGCGCTGGAGATCGTACAGACGGCGGCGACGTGGCTGGGCCTGGGGCTGGTGAACCTGATCCACCTCTACAACCCGCAGGCGATCGTGCTGGGCGGGAGCGTCACGCAGCTTGGCGACCTGCTGCTGAAGCCCGCAAAAGAGGTGATCGAGCGGGAGGTGCTCGATCCGCGCTTCAACAGCCCGGACCTGATCCGCCTCGCAGAACTGGGCGACAGCGTGTGCCTGTACGGGGCGACGCTGTATGCGCAGGAGCGGCTTAGATCGGAAGAGCACACGTCTGAACTCCAGTCACCGCTCATTA
>CAZGLU010000492.1:0-937 GCA_964526095.1 uncultured Anaerolineaceae bacterium
CCCAGGCGGCGCTGGACGGGGCACAGGTGATCGTCGCGGCGACGACCAGCGCCACGCCGGTCGTGCACCTGCGCGACCTGGCGCCCGGCGCGCACGTCAACGGCATCGGGTCGTTCACGCCACAGATGCAGGAGATCGCGGCGGACGTGGTCGCGGCGGCGCGGGTGGTCGTCGATCACCGGGCGAGCGCGTGGGCCGAAGCGGGCGACCTGATCATCCCGTGCGCGCAAGGGCTGATCACGAAGGACCACGTCTACGCCGAGATCGGGGAGATCGCCGCCGGGCTGAAGCCGGGGCGACAGGACCCGCAGGAGATCACGTTCTTCAAGTCGGTGGGCAACGCCGTACAGGACGCGGCGCTCGCCCAGCGCGTGCTGGAGGCCGCGACCGCGCGCGGGCTGGGCACCGACGTGCCGTGGTAGGTGCGGTCAGCCGATGATGCTGTACGAGTAGCGCCCCCGGATCAGGTCGCCCTCCGCGAACCGCTCGAAGCGGAACGGGTGCGGATCGATCGGACAGGTGCGCTCGCCGGTCGCAAGGTCGGCCAGCAGCTCGCCCGTCACCGGCCCCATCTTGAAACCGGCACCGCTCCACCCGTAGGCGCAGATGTAGCCCTCCAGGCCGGGCATGGCCCCGATGATGGGGTGCCAGTCCGGCGTGACGTCGTAGAGGCCAGCCCACCCCTTGCGGATCTCGGCCTCGGCCATCGCGGGGACGCGGCGCTCGGTGTGCTCGGCCATCTCAAGCGTGAAGTCCATGTCCACGCCCTCGTCAAAGTGGTCGGGGTCCACCGTGTTCGCCGCCTCGGACGCCTGGAGGGAACCGGCCAACGTGAGGCGGCCGGTTTCGGGGCGCAGGTAGCACCCCTCCACGAAATCCCCGCGCAAGGGGTTGGTGGCGGCGATTGGGAAGGCCCTCGCCGAGCCGATCATCTTCA
>CAZGLU010000492.1:947-3270 GCA_964526095.1 uncultured Anaerolineaceae bacterium
CGACGAGGGTCTGCGCCACGCGGCAGCCATCGCCAGCCGGCGGGCGGCAGAGATCTATGGCATGGAGGTGGTGGTCGAGCAGTTCGAGGATGACAAGAGCAACTATACCCGCTTTATCGCCATCGACCGTGAGCCGGTCGAGCCGATCATCGCCGAAGCCGTGAGCGGGGACCCGTCCGCTGTCGTGGTGGTCGGGACCTTCGACGACGTGGTGGTCGGCTACTCGCTCATGGGGTTCGAGTCGCTCCACGACGGCGATGTCCTCGCCACGATCAGCGACCTGTACGTCGACCCGCGGGCTCGAGGGGTGGGTGTCGGCGAGGCCCTCCGGGCGCTGGAACACGGCGACCTGATGGCGGCTCGCCTCAACGGGCGTGTCGTAGCCGAGGCGCGCGGAGAGGCGCACGCCCCAGGGGCCAGCGGCGTTGATCACGACCGGGGCGCTGAACGTTCCCTGCGTCGTCTGGACGCCGGTCACGCGGCCTCCCTCAACGCACACCTCCGTCACCTCAACGCCCTGCAACAGCGTCACGCCGAGATCCTTAGCCCGCGCGGCGTAGGCGTTGGCCGCCAGCGTGCCGTCGGCGCAACCGGCGTCCGGCTCGTAGGCCGCGCCCCCGATGTCGTCCACGTTCAGGTACGGGACAAGCTCCTGCACCGCCGCCGCGTCCAGGAACTCGACGCGGATGCCGACGTCCCGCTGCAGGGCGATGTTGGCGCGCAGGCCGTCGAGATCGTGCGGGCCGACGATGAACAGCGCGCCCGTCTGCACCCAACCGACGTCACCGCCGACCACCTGATCGAAGTCCCGCCAGACCTGCAAGGCGCGCAGGGCCATGCGGGCGGTCGTCTCGTTGGAGTAGTGCTGGCGCACAAGGCCGACCGTCTGACCCGTGCCGCCCGCCGCGATGAAGCGGCGTTCCAGCAACGTGACGCGCACGCCACACCGGGCCAACTGGTAGGCGGCGCTCGTCCCGCTGATGCCGCCCCCGATGATCACCACATCCGCTATGTGCCGGGCCATCGCTCCCATCCTCTCCGCGAGCGGTCGCCACAACCAGACCGCGCTTACCCTCGCATGATAGCACGGGAACACCCCGGCTGGCGAACCGGATCGGGCGGATCAGGGCCGGGAACGGGCGGATTTGGTCATGATCGCCAACATATGGGCTTGCAACAGGAAAGATAGCCCTTAGAATAGAGCCATCGTAAGATATATGCTCCCAAACAGATTGAGCCTCACTATTAATATTTCGCGTGACTCGCAGGGAAGGGAGGCGCCCCGGCACACATTCAACACACAGCCAGCACACATTCAAACGAGAGGCACAGACAAGCACAGAGAAACACACACCCAGATCAACCACCGGCAGACCTTATTCGGGGAGGGAAAGATCATGAAGCGCATCCTGACCGTCACGCTGCTGCTCGCCATCTGCCTCGGCATGTTGAGCGCAAGCGTCAGCGCCCAGGAGGGCGAACCCATCCGTATCGGCCTGCAAGGCCCCATGACCGGCGACTACGCCTATGAGGGACAGGGGTTTGAGAAAGCCGTGCAACTCCTGGTTGACCAGGTCAACGAGGCGGGTGGGCTGTTGGGCCGCCCGGTAGAGCTGGTGATCGAGGATGACGCCGGCGACCCGACGCAGTCGGCGCTGGTCGCGGACCGCATGGTGGACGCCGAAGTGGTGGCCGTCATCGGGGCGTATAACTCGACGGCGACCGAACCGGCCTCCGAGATCTACAACGAGGCGAACATCCTGCACATCACGCCGTCCTCCACCGCGACACGCCTGACCGAGAAGGGCTTCGAGCAGTTCTTCCGCGTCTGCTTCCTGGACGACCGGCAGGCGTTGTTCGCCGTGATGGCGATGCAGGACGTGCTCGGCGCGGAGAAGATCGGCGTCCTGCACGACAACTCGACCTACGCGCAGGGCCTGGCCGAGTGGACGCGGACCTACGCCGAGGAGGCCGGGCTGGAAGTCGGCTTCTTCGACGCGATCAACCCCGATGACCAGGACTTCACCCCCATCCTGACCAACATCGGTGAGGCCGGCCTGGACGTGGTGTACTTCACCGGCTACCACGCACAAGGCGGGCTGCTGCTGCGCCAGACCCGGGAACTGGGCCTCGACATCCAGTGGATGATGGGCAACGCCAGCAACAACCCGGAGATGGTGGAGATCGCCGGTACGGATGCCGCGGCGGGCACGTTCATCACGACCGAGCCGCTGCCGCAGGACCTGGAGTATCCGGAGGCGATCGAGTTCGTGGAGGCGTTCACCGAGGCGTATGGCGAGCCGCCCGCGAGCGTGTGGTGGCT
>CAZGLU010000493.1:0-3265 GCA_964526095.1 uncultured Anaerolineaceae bacterium
CACCCTATCCTACACTCTTTCCCTACACGACGCTCTTCCGATCTGATCAGCTCCAGCAGCGTGTCGAAGTCGATGGCGAAGTTCAGCGCGCGGCTGACCTGGCTGAGCACGTCCTGCACGCGCATGCGCCGCTCGAGGTCGTCCACCACCTGCGCGCGCTCGACCGCCAGCGCGACCTGATCGCTCAGGTTCTCGATGAAGCGCAGGTCCTCGTGGGCGTACCCGGCCCCGCTGCGGCGCGGCCCGATGGCGAGAAAGCCGTTCACGCCGCGCTGGCCCTTGAGCCGCACGATCAACGGGGCGCCGACCAGCGCGAGGCGGGCGCGGTCCCCGACGACCTCCAGCGGGAGCGCCTGCCCCTCCTCCAGGTACAGCAGGCTGCCCTCGTCGCGCAGGTAGTGGGCCAGCCCGCCATCGACCGCGAAGGTGACGGCGGTGTTCGGCTTGCCCGTCTGCGGATCCGGCTCCGGGCGGTAGGCGTTCAGGCTGGGATCGCGCACGAACAGCGTGACGTGGGCCGGTCCCACCGTGTCATCGAGGTATTGCTGGACGAGGGCCAGCACGTCGCGCAGGGTGATGGCGCCCGTCACGTCCCGCGCGAACTGCTCCAGCACGGTCAGGTACGCGCGCCGGGTGCGAAAATAGGTCGCGTCCACGATGCGTTGGAGCGCCTGCCGCAGCGGCATGAACAGCACGGCGATGGCGAACACGGCCCCCGCAATCACCGCCGGGCTGAGGGCCGTATCGCGCACGGTACGCCCGAACAGGATCGCCACACCCGTGACCACAAGCCAATAGCTGACCGCCAGCACCGCCACCACGAGGCCATACATCGTGCTCTGCGTCAGGAAGCGGTCGGCCTCGCTGGGTCGCAGCGGCGACAGCGCGTAGAGCAGCCCCAGCCCGAACAGCACCGGCAGCGTCTGGTTGAACAGCAGGAGCGCCGGGGGCAGCTCGCCCGTCACGGCCAGCCAGCCCGCCCCCAGGACCGCGACCACCAGCCACGGCACCAGCCCGAGCAGCACGATCGTAATCTGGTTGTGCGCCAATGGGGACGCCGCCCGTACCCGCCGCCACGCCAGCA
Organism: uncultured Anaerolineaceae bacterium; assembly: GCA_964526095.1. Taxonomy (GTDB): domain Bacteria; phylum Chloroflexota; class Anaerolineae; order Aggregatilineales; family Aggregatilineaceae; genus Aggregatilinea. The sequence goes on from CAZGLU010000493.1 coordinate 1,085, forward strand.
GGCCGCCCAGCCCCACCACGCCGACCAGCACGGGGCCGAGGGCCAGCAGGAGCGTCCCGCTCCCGGTCACAGTCCCGGACCGGTACAGGGCTAACCCGGCGGCGGCCACCGCTAGCGCGGTGATCATGGGCGCGAGCAGCGCCACGGTGGTGTGCTGGAGGAAGGCGAGGCGATACGGGAACACCAGCCCGAAGTCGATCAGCAGCCCCGCCGTGAGGCAGCCCGCCACGATCCACGCCTCGACGGCCCAGCTCAGGCTGCGGGCGTCGAACCACCCCGCGAGCGTCACGGCCAGGGCCGCGCCGAGCGCCACCGCCCACTGCACGGCGAGGCCGCCCGGCTGCCGGGACAACGCCGCCGCCGCGCCCGCCCACACGATCACCCCGGCGATCCAACCGAAGCCGAAATACGCCAGCAGGTCGGCGTCGGGCATGGACCCCAGCTCGACAAAGGCGGTGCAGGCCAGCTCGCCGGGCGCGTCGTCCAGCGGGGCGCACGTCGGGCCTGCCGGGGCCGCTTCACCCGCCGGGCGGATGAACGCCACGCGCACGGTGTCGCCCGGCGCGCGGTCGCGCAGCGCGTCTTGAAGCGCCGCGCGGCGTTCGCCCACCGGCAGCGCGGCGAGGTCCACGTCGTCCAGCGCCGTGATGCGGTCGCCGGGTTGCAGCCCGGCCACAAGCGCGGGCCAGTCATCGCCCCCCAGCGGGCGGCTGGCGTCCAGCGTCAGGTCGCGCAGGGGCAACGCGCCGAGGAATGCCTGACCGCGCCAGGACCACGCCCCCGCCGCGTACACGGCCAGCAGCAGCCCCGACGCGGCCAACGCGGCCAGCACCACGAGCATACCGAGCCGCGAGGCCCGTTCGTGTTGGGGTAAAAAGCGCGCTTGCATTAATCCTGCTCCGGCATCACCAACCTGCGTTAATTGGGGTTGCATTGTTCCGCCTGCATTTTAGCACACAACCGGGAAGCACACTTGCGCGGCGCCAGGTACTTTGGTCCGCGTGGCGGTGGTTCTGTCGTCCTATTGCCTTTACACTTTTCAGACAGTAAGGTTGCCATCGCGCAGGGAACCCTGCTAGATCCGTGTTACTGTACAGTCGACGAGTATCGGTTCGTAAGGGATTGAGGAGTCTTGTGATGAAGAAATGGCTAACGACGTTACTGCTGGCCGCGCTGCTGGTGCCATTCGCCGCCGCGCAGCCGCCACAGGCAGCCGAGGCCCAGACCGGGCCGATGGTGCTGGCCTATTTCTACGGTTGGTTCAACAGCGGGCAGTGGGGCGCGGGCGAGCTGATCGACCGCCCGGCTGAGCCGTACGACTCGGCGGACCGGGGCGTGATGGCGCGCCAGATCAGTCAGGCGCAGTCGGCAGGCATCGACGGCTTCGTGATGAGCTGGTTCGGCCCCGGCGAGCCGTACACCAGCAGCGTGTTCGGCGGCCTGCTGGACCAGGCTGCGTCGCAGGGCTTTAAGGTCGCCGTGGACATCGACATGGGCCAGGGATTCCTCTCCAGCGTGGACGAGGCGCGTAACGCGGTGAGCCACGCGATCCACAGCTACGGCAACCACCCCGGCTACCTGCGCTACGACGGCAAGCCGGTGATCTTCTTCTGGAAGCAGCAGCGCTTCTCGCCGCAGCAGTGGGCCGAGATCCGCAACGCGGTGGACCCGAACCGCGATTCGATCTGGATCGCGGAGGGCGACGCGTTGGGCTACATCGGCGTGTTCGACGGCCTGAACCTGTACAACATCGCGTGGAGCGGCAACCCGGCGGGCACGAACGCGACGTGGTCCTCCCGCGTGAAGGGCGCGGGCGGCATCTTCGTGGCAACGGCCATGCCGGGCTTTGACGAGTCGCGCCTGGGCCGTGGTGAGGCGGTCGTGCGCGACCGGGGCAACGGCTCGTACTTCCGCGCCAGCTTCAGCGGCGCCGTGGCCTCGAACCCCCACATGATCATCATCACGAGCTGGAACGAGTTCTTCGAGAACAGCCATATCGAGCCAAGCGCGAACTACGGCACGCAGTACCTCGACCTGGCCCGTGAGATGATCGCCCAGTACAAGGCGAGCGGCTCCGTCCCGGCGGCGCCTGCGGCCCCGGCGAACGGCGGCCAGCCCGCGCCGACCGACCCGCAGATCCCGCCGCTGGAGATCGGAAGAGCGTCGTGTAGGGAAAGAGTG
>CAZGLU010000494.1:0-1335 GCA_964526095.1 uncultured Anaerolineaceae bacterium
CTCTCGACTTCGATGCTCCCGCCCGCCAGCTCCACAATGCGCTTGCAGATCGCTAGGCCCAGCCCCGTGCTGCCCTCGCCGCCGGTCGCGCGGGGGCTGCCCCGCTGAAACGCCTCGAAGATACGGCCCACCTCCTCCGGCGCGATGCCCGGCCCCTCGTCGATGACGGCGAAACAGGCGCCGCCGGGGGTCCGCCTCGCACGCAGCGTGACCGTCGTGCCGGGGTTCGAGAACTTGAAGGCGTTGCTCAACAGGTTGTTGAACACCTGCTGCACGCGCTCCGGGTCGAAGCGCATCTGCGGCAGGTCGTCGCCCAGGTCCAGGACGAGGCGGATATCCTTGCTGGCGGCGATCGGCCGGTTAAGCTGCGCGATCCGCTCCAGGTAGCGATAGGGATCCACCTCCTTCGGGCGCAGCACCAGCTTGCCGGACTCGATCTCCGAGATGCTGAGCAGGTCGTTGAGCAGCGCGATCATGTCCTCGACGGCGTCCAGGATCATCTGCATGTACTCGTCGCGCATGTCAGGCGGGAGGTCGGGCTTGCTGACCAGCATGCTGGCGATGCCCTTGATGACCGTCAGCGGCGTGCGCAGGTCGTGCGCGGCGACGCCCATAAACTCGTTTTTCAGGTCGTTCGCCCGGCGCAACTGCTCGTTGGCCGCCTCCAGGGCGGCGGTGCGTTCCGTCGCGTGCCGCTCCAGCGACGCGTTCGCGGCGCGCAATTCCTCCAGCAGCGCCCGGTTCTGCGCCGCCAGTTCGTACCGCTCAAACGCCTGCGCCACAGTCACCTCCAGCTCGACCGGGTCCCAGGGCTTGGTGATGTAACGGAACACGTTGCCCGCGTTGATCGCCGCGATGACCGTTTTCGTTTCGGTGTAGGCGGTCAGCAGCAGCCGGACCGCGTCGGGATAGTCGTCCTTCACCCGCTCGAAGAACGCGATCCCGGTCATGCCCGGCAGGCGCTGGTCGCAGAGCACGACGTGGACCGGCTTCTCCGCCATGATCCGGTAGCCTTCCTCGGCGCTGCGTGCGAGGTGCACGCCATAACGGCGGCGAAACAGGTGACCGAGCGCCGTGAGGATCTCCTCATCGTCGTCGATGATCAAAAGCTGGCCGCGCGGCGCGGTGGTGTCTGGCATCTCACCCATGCTTCAAATCCTTCAGGAGCGTGACCGTGAACGTGCTGCTACGCCGGGCCGTTGGGTTGGTGGCCAGCGTGCCGTGGTGGTCTACCACGAAGTTGGGGTCAGGGCAAGCCTCAGTCCCGTACCGGCGACTCTGGCCGTGAAGAACGGCCAGAGTCAACGAACGGTCGCCCCGCGTAGCAGGCGACCG
>CAZGLU010000494.1:1345-3256 GCA_964526095.1 uncultured Anaerolineaceae bacterium
GACCTCACCCCCGTCTCCGCGCGTCCGGTAGGGGCGGGTTTGGAAACCCGCCCCACTGCGTAACCGGATTAGATTAAAAGTCAAAGAGCACCATACGCCGCCGCGATCAGGGCGACTTAACCGCCGGGACCCATTCCGGTTCGGGCGTGATGTGCGCCTCCGGCTGCGGACCGGGGTCGGCCAGGTTGCTCTCGCTGAGGCGGTGTACGGGCTTGAGGGCCATGTCGTGCGTGACCTCGATCTGGCACGACAGCCGCACCTGCCCGAGCAGGCCCTTTTCCTCAAGCCTGTCATATTCGGCGCGGGTCATGCGCTCCGGCTCGCCCGCCTGGAACTCGACACGGCACGTCGTACAACGCGCGAACCCGCCGCAGCGGTGCAGGATATCCACGCCGTTGTCCTCGAGCGCGCGTACCAGCCGGGTCCCCTCGGGGACATCAAACGTGCCGAAACCACTGACCTCGACCTGAGGCATCGTCTCCTCCTCCTTGATTTGAACAACCGCATGCGGCGGCGCGCACCGCGCGCATGCGGACCGCTAACCTTCGAGCAGCAGCGCCTCCGGGTCCTCCATAAGCTGCTTGATCCGCACCAGGAACTGCACCGCCTCGCGCCCATCCACGATGCGGTGATCGTAGCTGAGCGCGACGTACATCATCGGGCGGACGACCACCTCGCCCGCGACCACGACCGGGCGCGGCTCGATCTTGTGCAGGCCGAGGATGCCGACCTGCGGCGGGTTGAGGATCGGCGTGCTCATCAGCGAGCCGAACACGCCGCCGTTGGTGATGGTGAACGTGCCGCCGCGCAGGTCCTCCAGCGAGAGCGTGCCCTCCTTCGCCTGGCGCGCGAATGTCTCGATCCGCTGCTCGATGTCGGCAAACGAGAGGCGGTCAGCGTCGCGCAGGACGGGCACGACCAGCCCTTCCTCGGCGCCGATCGCCACGCCGATGTCGTAGTAGTGCTTGAGCACGATCTCGTTCCCGTCGATCTCGGCGTTCAGCTCCGGGAACGCCTTGAGCGCGCCGATGGTCGCCTTGACGAAGAACGAGGTGATGCCGAGCTTGACGCCGTGCCGCTCCAGGAACGACTCCTTCTTGCGCGCGCGCAGGTCCATCACCGCGCCCATGTCGATCTCATTGAACGTGGTCAGCATGGCGGCGGTGCGCTGCGCCTCGACCAGCCGCTCCGCAATGGTGCGGCGGCGGCGCGACATGCGCACGCGCTCCTCGCGCGCGGCCCGTCCCGGCGCGGGCGCGGGAGCAGGCGCGGATGCCGGTTCGGGGCGAGCCGGGCGGGCCGGGGCCTCAGCCTCACGCGCGGGCGGCTGCGGCTCGCGTGCGTCCAGGTAACGCAGCACGTCCTCCTTCGTGACGCGCCCGCGCGGGCTGGACGGCGGCACCTGGGCCACGTCCACGCCGTGTTCCTCGGCCAGCCGCCGCGCCACCGGGGACACCCTATCCCCGCCGCCATCCTCGGAAGGCGCCGCGTCGGATACCTCGTGGCGCTCCTGTGCGCCAACCTCCTCGCGCCGGTCCTGCTCGGCCGGGGCGGGCGCGGCTTCGGCCTTCGGCTCCGGCTGGGCGGGGGCAGGTCCACCGTCGGCTGCCTCAATGATGCCCAGCACGTCGCCCACCTTCACATCCTCGCCCTTCTGGCGCTCGATGCGGGCCAGCACGCCGTCCTGGGTCGCGCCCACGTCCAGGTCCACCTTGTCGGTTTCCAGCACGACGATCGCTTCACCCGCCTTGACGGTGTCGCCCTCTTGCTTGAGCCAGTCGGCTACGGTCGCCTCGACAATCGATTCGCCCAGGTCGGGCACCACAATTTCGGTCGCCATCGTCTGTTCCTTTGGTAGCGGTAAGCAGATCGGAAGAGCACACGTCTGAACTCCAGTCACCGCTCATTATC
>CAZGLU010000495.1:0-3228 GCA_964526095.1 uncultured Anaerolineaceae bacterium
GATGGAATCTCGTGACTGGAGTTCAGACGTGTGCTCTTCCGATCTCCCGGACACGGTATAATCAGCGTAACGTCCACCGGGACGTGTTCATAAGCCGTTTCACAGGAGCGCGACACCATGGATATTTACCGTCCACCGGCCTCGATCGCCGCACCGAGCCGCGTCAACGTGCGCGCGGTGATGCAGGAAGTCTACCTCTGGATGACGCTGGGCCTGATCACGAGCGCGGTCGTCGCCGTCCTCTTCGCCGTCACCGGGCTGACGATCACCCTGATGCCCGTCTACATGCCGCTCCTGCTGGTTGAGGTGGGCCTGGTGTGGTACCTGGCGGCACGCCTCCACCGGATGCCGCACCAACGCGCGGCGGTGATGTTCCTGATCTATTCGGCGCTCAACGGCGCGACGCTCTCCGTGATCCTGTACGCGTTCGAGTTGGGCGACATCTACCTCGCGCTGTTTGCCACCGGCGCCATGTTCGCCGCCATGAGCATCGTCGGCTACACGACCGAGGTTGACCTGACGAAATACGGCGGCATCCTGCTGATGGCGCTGATCGGGCTGATCATCGCCAGCGTCGTCAACCTGTTCTTCGCCAGCAGCGCGCTCTACTGGCTGGTGAGCTACGCGGGCGTGTTGATCTTCGTCGGCCTGACCGCCTACGACACGCAGATGATCAAGCGGCAGGCGGCCATGCTGGAGATGGACTACACGGGCGACACCGCCACCCTGACCCGGCGCGTGGCGCTGCTGGGCGCGCTCAAGCTGTACCTGGACTTCGTCAACCTGTTCCTGTTCATCCTGCGCATCGTCGGTCGGCGGCGCTAGGCGCTTCGGTATGGGGCTTCCACGGGGCGCGCCAGGGGTGCGCCCCGTTTGTCGCTGTGCCCAATGGGCCGCTGTTCGTGTGGCCAAATTCTGGCACAAGCGAGCACACACATCGTTGTGGGGCATCGAGCATGGCCGAGGCAGGGCAGCAGTAATACACAGATGTATTCGGTAACACCGTTATCCTGTCGCACAGCGTCCGAACGGCAATCCTCGCCAAGCATCCCGAAGTCAGCTCATTTATTGATCAGATCGGCGCTGTGCTGCTTGACCCGGATGAAGTTCGCCGGAGTGCGAGCGATGATCGGGTTATGTTGTATTATCAATTCAGAGCACAAGTCTTAAATGGCAAGTGGGTGGTTGTAGTCGTTAAGCAGGTAGACAGGTACTTCATCTCAACGATCTACGCAACAGATAGGGTGAAGTCGGGAGACGTGATATGGACAAAGTGACGCAGTTGTTTTATGACAAGGAAGGGGATGTACTGTACCTCTCCATTGGTGAGCCGCGCCCAGCTGTATCCCAGGAACTGGGCGACGATGTCCTGCTGCGAGTGGACGCCGAAACGGGCGAGATCGTCGGACTGACCGTGTTGAATCTGTCCTCTCGTTTCGGATCAGCACAACTGCCCCAATCACTGCCGGTGGAGATTGACCTGCGCAAGCTCGCTTAAGCGGGCTGCGCCACACTATCTGTTCATTCTGCCGGTCGCCGGTCCTCGCACGCCTGGGTACAATGACGCTTTCGACGCAGACCGGCGAGGTCACCATGTCCGACTCGATCAAAGCCCTCACACAACGCCAGTTCGGCGCGCACGCCGAGCAGTACGTCAACTCGCCCGTCCACGCAACGGGCTACAGCCTGGACCGCCTGATCGAGCTGCTCGACCCGCAGCCGGGGTGGCGCGTCCTCGACGTGGCGACGGGCGGCGGGCACACCGCGCTCGCCCTGGCCGAACGGGGCGCGTGGACCGTCGCCGCCGACCTGACCCACGCCATGCTGCTCGCCGCGCGGGCCAATCACGCGCGCCGCACCGACGCGCCGCTCGCTTACACCCGCCTGGACGCCGAGCACCTGCCCTTCGCGTCTGCTTCCTTCGACGCGCTCACCTGCCGCATCGCGCCGCACCACTTCCCGAACCCGCCCCAGTTCGTGCGCGAGGCCGCGCGTGTGGTCCGTCCGGGCGGGCTGGTCGCCGTCGTCGATCAGCTTGTGCCGCCGGAGCCGCAGGCCGCGCGCTACGTCAACGCCTTCGAGCGCCTGCGCGATCCGAGCCACGTGTGGGCTTACAGCGCGGGCGAATGGCAGGGCTTCTTCACCGGGGCCGGGCTGGACATCACGCACTTCGAGGACTTCGACACGCACCACGGCCTGATCGACTGGGCCGAGCGGATGGGCTGCGACGCCGCGACGATCACCCGCCTGCGCGCGCTGCTGGTCCACGCCCCCGCCTCCGCCGCCGCCTGGATGAAGCCCCGCCGTCCGCACGCGCCCGATGCGGCCTTCGTCATCCGCCAGTTCGTGCTGGTCGGGCGCAAGGGTTAGGCGCCGGGGCGTGCGCCCTGCCCGATCCACGCCTCCAACAGCCGCGCCGCTTCCTCCGGTCCGCCCAGGCCCGCGAAGGACGTGGCCAGCGCGGCGACCGCCTGCTGCACCAGCGGCGTGCTCGTGATCGCCTTCACCGCCGGGACGAGCTGGCCGTGCCGCACGTCCTCCGCCGTCATCTCCAGCCCGACCTTCGCCTGCCGCGCGCGGCGTGCCTGTCCGCGCTGGTCCGCCGCGTGGGGCTGGATGATCTGCGGCAGGCCGTGCACGATCGCCGCATGCGTGGTGCCCATCCCGCCGTGATGCAGCACGACCGTCAGGCGCGGGAACACGTGGTCGAAGTCGATCCAGTTCAGCAGGCGCGTGCCGCCCGGAAGCTGCCGCTTGAGTGCTTCCTTTTGCTCCGGCGTGACCGGGTTCCTGCCGATCACGACCAGCGGCAGGATCCCGTTGCGCGCCAACGCCTGCGCGCCCGCCGCGTAGAACGGCCAGTCGTCGGTGAAGACGCTGCCGAGCGTAACCAACCCTAACGGCTGGTCGGCGGGGATCGCGGCCAGCCATTCCGGCGGATCGCCCTGCGGGGCGGTCGCGGCGCCGCCGACGAAGTGCGTCTGTGGCAGGATGCTCTCGCCCTGGTGCCAGTACGGCGAAAAGTAGCTGATGTGCAGGTGCGGGCTTTGCACGCTCGGCGTAGGCGCCCCGGCGAAGTTGGCACCGCGCAGCCCGAACCGGGCGCACAGCCGCTCGACCCGCGCAGCCGCCTCGCGCCCCAGGTCGCGCTGCACGGCGAGCAACTGGTCCTCGTCCAGCGGCGTACCGGCGGGCCACCCCGCGACGGCCAGCGGCACGTCGAGCAGC
>CAZGLU010000496.1:0-3220 GCA_964526095.1 uncultured Anaerolineaceae bacterium
TAATGCGCAGCGTGTTCAGGAGCAGGGAGGCGTTCAAACGCCTGACCAGATCGACTCGATGCGACTGTGAATTCTGGGTCACGTTGCCTCACCAAACTCTCAATAGGAACTACCACGCCACAACGCGCGGCCAGATGGCAACCGGCAAAATGGGCGCTCAGGTCGGGCTGGCGTAGGCCATGATCCGCTCCTGGCTGGCCTCCTCACGTGAGAGGATAGCCGCAACCCGTCCTTCGCGCATCACCAGGATCCGGTCGCTCATCTGGAGGATCTCCAGCATCTCCGACGACACCATGATAATCGCAATGCCCATCGACGCCAGTTGGTCCATGATGGCGTAGACCTCCGCCTTAGCGCCCACGTCGATGCCGCGCGTCGGCTCGTCGAGGATCAGGATCTTCGGGTCGGAGGCAAGCCACTTCGCCAGCACGACCTTCTGCTGGTTGCCGCCGGACAGCCTGCCGACCAACTGCGCGAGGCTCGGCGTGCGGATGTTGAGCCGGTCCACGAAGGTCTTGGCCTGCTCATGAGCCTGCCCGCGACGCACGAACACGCCTGACGCAAGGCGGTCAAGATTGGGCAGCATGATATTACGCACGACGGTCTGCGACAAGATCAGCCCGTGACGCTTGCGGTCCTCCGGGACGAAGCCGATGCCTGCTTCCAGCGCCTCGGCGGGGGAGGACAGATGGACCGGCCGACCGTCCACGCGGATCTCACCCGCGGTGATGGGGTCCGCGCCGAAAAGGGCGCGCACAAGCTCGGTGCGGCCAGAGCCAACCAGCCCGGCGATGCCCAGGATCTCACCGCGCCGGAGGTCGAAGCTGACGTCCTCGATGCTGCCTTTACGCGTCAGCCCGCGCACCTCGAGGATCGGCGGGCCGATCTCGGACTTCGTCCGGACGAACGTCTCCTCGATGGAGCGCCCGACCATCAAGGCGATCACCTGATCGATCGTGGCGTCCCGCGTCGGCATCGCCGCGACACGGTGCCCGTCGCGCAGGACCACGATACGGTCCGCGATCTCGAACACCTCGTCCAGGTGGTGCGAGATGAAGATAATGCCGAGGCCCTGGTCACGAAGCTGGCGGATGATGTCCATCAACGCCTGGACCTCGCCCTCACCCAACGCGGACGTCGGCTCGTCCATGATGATCAGCCGGGCGTCGGTAGCCAGCGCCTTGGCGATCTCCACCAACTGCTGCTGCGCCACGGACAGGTTGCGGACGAGGGCGTTGGGCGAGAAGTTCGCGTCAACCCGTTCGAGCAGGGCCTCCGCCGCCTGGCGCATGGCCGGGTAGCTGGTCAGGCCAAGCCGCCCCAGGAAGCCGGGCAGGGTCTTCTCACGCGCCAGAAAGATGTTGGTGGCGACGGTCTGATTCGGCGTGAGGTTAAACTCCTGGTAGATGATCGTGATGCCCAGGTCCTGCGCATGGCGCGGGTTGGCGATCTGGACCGGCTGCCCGTCGAGCTTGATGACCCCGGCATCCATCTTGTAGGCGCCGGAGAGGATCTTCATCAGCGTGGACTTCCCGGCGCCGTTCTCGCCCACCAGGCCCACCACTTCACCGGGGTACACGTCCAGGCTGACGTCGACCAGCGCCCTGACGCCGGGGAAGCTCTTTGAAACGCCCTCGACCTGAAGGATCGGTGAAGTGCCACTCGCAGTCATCCGTCGTGCTCCGTAATCATTTTTGGGTGCCTTTACAAAACGATATCGCCTCGCGGGTGAGGTTCAAGTTATTCCCGTTCAAAAGAGCGAGGGGACTACCGGCAACTTCGGCTGCGTGGAGTCCCCTCGACCGGATTTCAACTCAGGTAGGCCGCGACGTGGCCGCTACCCTTCTTCGGCCGCCTCAGCCTCGGCTTCCTCGGCCTCCGGCATCACGAACTCGAAGGCATCCTCAGGGGCTTCCCAGTCTTCCAGGTCCCAATCATAGGGGATGCCGCGCTCTTCCAGGCTGGCCGCGTAGTCAGCCAGGTTGGCGGCGGTGATGACGTCCACGCCCGTGTCAAGGACGCCGTCCACGACGCCAGCTTCTTCGAGGGCCGCCTCAACGCCGTTGACCGCCATGTTGTAGAGCATCATCACGGACTTGTAGCCCATGTCGTACTCGCGCTGGGCGATGCTGGCCTGGATCGTGCCGTCCTTGATGAAGTTGATGATGTCCGTGGTGGCGTCGAAGCAAACCAGCTTGATCTCACCGACCTTGTCGTTCTCACCGAGCGCGGTAGCCCAGGCCGGGCCGTTGTAGGCGTACACGCCGAAAGCGCCCGCGAGGTCCGGGTTAGCCGAGATCACGGAGTTGGCAAGCTGCAGGGCGGTACCGGCGTCTTCACGGTCGTTGACCGGCTCCAGGATCTCGTACTCGGCCTCTGCTTCGGCCAGCGCATCAATGAACCCGTCGGTGCGCTGCAAGGCGTTCAGCGCCGTATCCGAGCCACGGCCCACGCCGATCTTGCCGCCCTCCGGCAGCACCTGGGCCATCACCTGGCCCGCGACATAACCGGCGCTGTAGTTGTCGGTGCCGATGTAGACCAGGGAGACGCTGTCCTCAACGGGCGGGGTGTCCAGGGTGGTGATCAGCACGCCGGCCTCAGCAGCAGCCGCCATCGCCGGTTCAAGGGCGTTCGGGTCAGAGGCGGCAATGGCGATGCCGGTGGCGCCCTGCGCGCTGTAGGTTTCGACGGCCTGGATCTGCGCGGCGACGTCCTCACGCGGCGGGACGAAGAAGATCACCTGATCCTCGGTCAGGCCAAGCTCTTCGGCAGCGGCCCGCACACCTAACTCAACGTTCGACCAGTAGGGGGCCGGCGACTTGCCGATGACGACGATCAGTATGTCGTCATCCTGGGCTGCGACCGGCGCGAGCGACATAGCGACGAGAGCAACGACCATGAGAAGCGTGACGAGAACTAATCTGCGTTTCATGTTACGTTCTCCTTGTTATTAATGAACTATCGAGACGTTGCGTGCGTTAGCCGGGAAGAGCGCCCTGCCCGGCCCTTCAAGCAGGCGCAAGCTGCTCCTGCCGAACGCCAGATCCTCAGTCGGCGGACAGGCGGCGACGAAGGGTGTCGTACGTCACGGCAATCACCAGGGCCGCGCCCAACACCACCTCTTGCAGGTAGGAGGAGACGTTGAGCAGGACCATGCCGTTCTGCATGACGCAGATCGGAAGAGCACACGTCTGAACTCCAGTCACGAGATTCCATCGCG
>CAZGLU010000497.1:0-3215 GCA_964526095.1 uncultured Anaerolineaceae bacterium
GCATGCTTGAGCCGCCCTCGGAGCCCTGAAAGATCCGGCCGCGCACGGTCAGCGTGCCGTTGGAGCTCGGCACGCACGACAGCACCGCATGGGGATCGTCGGTCGGGCTGCCCTGCGGCGCGGCGCCCTCCCCACCCTGCGCGCCAGCCATCGCCGCCGGGGTGAACTCCAGGATGAACTTCACGAGGCTGTCCAGGTCGTCCTGGCTGAGCCGCTCCCCGTAATCCTTCGGCATGATGTCCTCGTAGCCGGGGACGACGAACGCGCCGGGGTCCACAATCGACTGGTGGAGGTACTCAACCGCCGACAGGCCCTCCACACGCTCACCGGCCACGTCGCGCATCGCCGCCAGCGAGGGGCCAGCGCCATCCTGTGCGCCGTGGCAGGCGGCACATTCTTGCAGGTACAGCGCCATGCCGCGATCGAAGTCCCCGGCCAGCACATCACCGGACTCCGGGGCCTCCCCGGTGCTGGCGGCAGGCGGGGCCTCCGCCGGTTCCGTCACGGCGGGGGCGGGCGGCGCCGCGACCCCGTCCACCGGCTCAGGGGCGCCGGCGGCGGCAGTGGGGATCGGCGTGGCGGCGGTCGTCGGGCGGGTTTGGATCTCGACCTCAGAGAGGATCTCCGGCTCGCCGGAGAGATCGATGCCACAGGCGCTGAGGGCCAACAGCAGCACCAACAGCAGCGCAGGGATCAGCGCCCATCGGGAAGACTTCAGGAATTGGACCATAGGGTTAACGGATCTTCCTCAACTCAGGTAAGGCGCGCCATGTCATCGTTAATTCGCTTTGCGGAAAGCGCTGACCATCTCCTCCAGGCGCCTGTCCTGGCGGGCGATCTCGGCCTCCAGCTCGTCAATGCGGCGCGTGATCGCCGCAGCGAGGCGGAGCAGCTCGATCCGCTGCACCTCGTACGTGCTGTCGGTCAGCTTATCCATGTCGTAATCGAAGTCCAGGTCTCGGATGGCGCGGAGGACGCGCAGCTTCTCGGTCCACAGCGTATCAAGGGCCTGGTTCTGTCGGCTGGTGCCGCGCGGGCGGCCCGGCAAGCCGGTGGGTTGGGGGTCACGGCGCATCAGTGGGAGCAGGACGAAAGCGCCCACCAAACCGGTGAGCAGGACGGCTATGATCCAAAATCCAGATGACATCGACTCTCTTCACTTGTGCAGGATGGGTACCAGTTAACTGCTCAACGCACGCTCGATCTCCGCCCGCAGATCGCTCTCACGCGGCTCGGCCAAAAAGTGCCGGACCACCTCGCCGTCCCGGTTGATCACAAACGTCTCCGGGATGCCAGTGATCCGGTATTTGTCCTCGATGCGGCCCCCGGTGTCCGGGGCGTTCGGGTAGGTGATGCCGAACTCGGCCATGTAGGCGCGGGCGTCGCGCTCGATATCGTCGGTATTGATGCCCAGGAGGACGAGGCCCTGGTCGCGGTACGTCTGCCAGGTGCGCTCCAACATCGGCGCCTCGTCGCGGCACGGGAGGCAGTAGCTCGCCCAGAAGTTGATCACGACGACCTGCCCCTTGAGATCGGACAGCGAAAACGTCTCGCCGCTGCGGGCAAGCTGGTCCGACTCAAAGACGGTGATCTCAAAATCGGGCGCGGGGCCTTCGGTGACGGTCGAGAGGCTGCGCTGGTAAAGGGCATAACCGATCACGAACAGCAGGCCCACCACCAGCAGCAGCGACATCGCGCCAAAGGCCGAGATGCGCTGCTTGACAGGCTCAGCCTCCTCCGGGCGACGCTCGCCTACGGCGTATTGCAGCCACTCCGGCAGGTCCTCCGAGCCGGGTGCCGGGGCGTCGAAGGTGCGTTCTTCATTCATGACTCAAGCCCTTCCAGTTCACGTTGTAAGCGGTCAAGGATCGCGGGATCGATATCATCCGGGACGGGCCGCGCGTGCAGCCTGGTGGACGAGCGGCGCGCAACCTGCCCGGCCTGATGCCCGCGCCGACGCAGGCGCCACACCTGGGCGAAGCCCAGCGCCCCCAGCCCGAGGGCGATCACCAGCGGAACGGCGTAAGCGAGCCAGCGATCCCCCCGGCTGCGCGGCAGCGAGGCGACGTCCGCGCCGTAACGCTCCACGAAGTAGTCGAGGATCTCGTCCTCGGTGCGGCCCAGGCTGATCAGGCGCGCGATCTCCTGGCGCCAGTTGCGGCAGGCGATGCTCTCGCACTCGTCGAGCGGGATGCCCTCGCACACGTCGCAGTACATCTTGCGCGCGATGCTGTTGACCTCGTCCCAGGTCACGCCTTCGGGCAGCGTCTCGCCGCCCTGTGCCAGCGCGACGGGCGTACCGGCAGCGAACAGGGCGCCGAGGGCCACGACGAGCGCGAACCCGGCCAGGACAGCGTATGAGCAGCTTCGCTTCAGGGGCCGCATCTAGTCACCTCCTCCAGCACGCGCCCCGCTCAACCCCGCCGGGGCGGCGGACGGCTGCGCGATCAGCGAGGGACGGCGCGAGGGCCACAGCGCGACCACCGTGCCGACGATCAGGATCCCGCCGCCGAACCACACAAAGTTGATCAGCGGGTTGAGGTACACGCGGAACGTCACGCGGTTCCCCTCCCAGAACGTGATGATGGCGTAGAAGTCTGCCGCGAGCGTGCTGTACGCGCCGGGGATGCTCATGTTGGTGCTGGGCATCATGCGCTGCTGGGCCGGGTCCCAGGTGTAGAACACGTCCCGGCGCGGGCGGATATGCTTGACCAGCTCGCCGTCCTTGTAGACGCTGGCGCGGGCGATGGTCATCTGGCGGCCATCCTCGGCGCGCGCATCCGTCAGGGCATTGTACTGCATGGTGTAGTCACCGAGCGTGATCTGCTCGCCCGGGTTGAGGGTCTGCTGCGTGATCTGCTGGAACGACGTGCTGCCGATCACGCCCAGGCCGAGGACCACCATGCCGATGTGAATGAAGTAGCCCCCGTAGCGGTGGCGGTCACGCGCGATCAGGTTGTTGAACGCCGCGAAGTAGCCCTCGCCGCGACGATGCCGCGCGGCCACGCCCTTCGCGATCTCGGTCACGGTGGCGAAGCCCGCGAAGGCCACCAGGAAGTAGCCGAGCAGCGCCATGACGTTGTCCGTGCCGGTGAAGACCAGCGCCGCGACGACCAGCAGCGAGAGCAGCACCGGGATCGCGAGCGCGCGGCCCAGGCGCTCAGCGGTAGATCGGAAGAGCACACGTCTGAACTCCAGTCACGAGATTCCATCTC
>CAZGLU010000498.1:0-1605 GCA_964526095.1 uncultured Anaerolineaceae bacterium
GCCCATCCTCCACGCGTCTCGTAGGGGCGGGTTTGCAAACCCGCCCCTACTCCCCCTCGCCAAACCGGGTCGGCTGAGGGGGGAAAACGGACCGGGCCGACGCGCCTCACTCCGCCGCGCGGTAGACGGGGTCCGCCGTGCCGAGCGCGTAGTCCTGCATGGCGCTCTCCTGCCCCAGCACCTTGCGCACGAAGTCGGGCCACCAGTTGACCTGCTCGCCGCGATCCTCGTACTGGGCGAGGTCCGCCTCGGACTCGGTCGCCTTGCGCTGGCCGAGCTTCACGGCCTCGTCACGGCTGAGGCCGCGCGCGTCGAGCAGCCAGCGCCGCCCGATCTGCGCGTGCAGCACCTCGTCGGCCCAGTCGTAGTCCTGGAACAGGGCGGCGAGCGCGTCGTTCGCGTCGATGGCCGTCTCCCACTCGTACTTCTTGCCGGTCTTGGCGGGCATCAGGCTCTGCTCGATGGTGTACAGCACGGCGTGGGCCTCGATCGGGTCCATGTGCAGGTTGAGCCGCAGGGCGAAGCCGGGGTGCAGCGGGATCTCGCGCCGCCAGTCCACGCCGCGCGCCTCGAAGTAGACCGAACCCATCATCGCGTGGCGCGCCTCGTCCCAAAGCTGGCGGCACATATCCACATAATAATCCCACGGCATGCCCTCGGCCTCCGCGATCATGCGCGCCATCGCTTCGGGCACGTCCATCTCCAGCGTGCGCTTGCACATCAGCGCGAGCGTCTTTTCCTCGACGGGCACGCCCTCGGTCCGCGCGACCTCATGCGGCGGGAAGAAGAAGTTCCAGCGCCCGGCGAAACGCTCGTCACGCTGCGGGAAGAAGTCCGGCGTGAAGTCGCCCGTGGCGCGCGGCGCGGGCAGCGACTCCGGCGGCGGCTGGTCGCCCATGATCCCGCCTGCCGCCTGCAAGTAGGCGCGCAGGTGCGCCATCCACGTTTCCGCGCGCTGCCTGTCGGCTTCGTTTTCGGTCAGCGCGGCGAGGGCCTGCTCGCCCCAGCGCACCGCGTCCTCCTCCTCGATGATCATGAAGCGCAGGATGCGGCGCGTGGGATGGTCCACCAGCGGATTTGCATGATCGTAGTGGGCGCGGTAGGCGTCCAGCAGGGCGGGCTTCAGCACGCCGTACAGCCCGGCGATCTTTTCGAGCGTGTCCTGGGCGGCCAGCAGTTCGTCAAAGAAGCGGTCCAACTCCGGACTGGGCGAGACGTCCATGCGCGGCGGCGGGTTGCGCATCTCGCTGACGCGCGCCCGGATCAACTTGGCGTGCTCGGCGTCCTGGTAGAGGTGCAGGCTGAGCGCCTCCTTGACCTCCCACTCCGGGGTGGGGTTCAGCCAGTACAGCCCGGCCTCCAGCGCGCGCTTCTCGATCCACGCGTAGCGCACCAGCCGCTGCACGTTCTCCTCGACGGTGTAACCAGGCCGGGTGGCCTCCGCGTAGGTGCTGACACCGGCCAGGGGTGGAATGGACATGGGGAGCCTCCTCGGTTGATGAATCTTGGTTGGTGACCTCGGTTGATGACATACGGTGCGACGGTCACGGGTACGACGCGGGCAGGGGCGATTAATTCTTCTGATAATCATAAACTTTTTTAGCC
>CAZGLU010000498.1:1615-3215 GCA_964526095.1 uncultured Anaerolineaceae bacterium
CCCGGACCCAAGCCCGCGCACCCACAGGGGAGGCGCTGCATTTGCCGCCCGCAGCCTCAGCCCTTCGCCACGCGCTCGAACGGCGTCGCCGGGATCAGCACGTCGGTTGGGGGCGCGCCCTGGTACGCGAGGGCTTCCGCGTATTCGGGGTGCAGTTGGAAGCGGCCGTCCCGGTAGATCTCGCGGTCCCAGGGGTTCAGGATCAGCGCGTCGGAGATCAGCGCGATGTAGTCCGGCACGTCCGCGCTCCAGGTGTGGGCGTACAGCACGGCGCTCCGTACCTCGCTGGCCCCCAGGCGCTGCACCTCGTCCCTGGCCATCGCCAATGTCTCGCCCGTGCTGCTGATCTCGTCCACGACCAGCACGCGGCGGCCCCGCACCACGTCCGGCGGACGGACCTGCCATTGCGGGCGCTCGTGCGTCACGACGTCGTTGACGCGCCGCGACAGGCGCACCGGGTACAGCTCCGTCTGGAGGATGTGGGCCAGCAGCGTGGCAGGGTAATACCCGCCGCGCCCCACGCCGAGGATGATCTCCGCGCGGTAGGGCGCGACGGCCTGGGCGAGGGCTTTGCACAGGCCGTGAAAGTCGTTCCACGAGATCGCCTGGATGCCCTGGCGGGTGCTGTAGTCGTAGGATCCTTGTGCCATGACGTCCTCCCTCGGCGGCACGAGCCAACTGCTGCGCGTTCTGTCATGCGCTCAGGATACCACAGCGGCGCGCGAAGGGATGCGGTCAGGCGCAGGCGAGCAGCGTGACCGCAGCGATCCGGCATGGCGGCCCTTGTGATGTGCCGGGTTTGTCGCTACCCTTGAGGCTGGCCTCAACCCTGGGCGGCCCGCGCCGCCAACCGGAAAACGAGACATGGCACCATCCGACCTTGAGCGGCTGAAAAAACACCTGGCCGCCATCGACTACTTCAGCGTGTTGGCGCCCGCCGATCTGGACGCGATCGCGCAGCTTGCCCAGTCGCGCACCTTCGAGGCGGACGAGGTGATCTTCCTGGAGGGCGATCGCGCCGTCGGGCTGTGGATCATCGCGGATGGCAGCGTCAAGATCACCAAGTTCAGCGCGGAGGGCGGGGAGTACATCCTGCACCTGCTGGGGCCGGGCAACACCTTCAACGACATCGCCGCGCTGGACGGCGGCCCGACGCCCGCCAACGCGATCGCCATGACGCTCGTCGCCGCCTGGGAGATCCCCTCCGAGGTGCTGGCGCAGGCCTTGGAGCGCCACCCCAGGATGGCGCGCGCCAGCATCGGGATGCTGGCCGGACGGGTGCGCCTGCTCAGCCAGAAGCTTGAGGACCTCACGCTCTACCCGGTGATGACGCGCCTCGCCCGGTTCCTGCTCGAGCAGGCGGAGAACCCCGCCCTTGCCGGGCCGGGCATCACGCGCGCCGCCATCGCCGCGCACCTCGCCACCACGCCGGAGACGATCAGCCGCGTGCTGTCCAAGATGCAGGCCGCCGGGGCGATCCGCTTCGACCGGCACCGCATCCTGATCACCAACCCGGACCAGCTCCGCACCATCGCGGAACTCTAACGCCCCACACCCCGCCGGTCCCTTTGCCAGTCGGGCGCCCTCGCGGGCCGGTACG
>CAZGLU010000499.1:0-3213 GCA_964526095.1 uncultured Anaerolineaceae bacterium
CTACACCCTATCCTACACTCTTTCCCTACACGACGCTCTTCCGATCTTATCCGCGACGGAGCCGGAAGGGGCGGCTGGCTAGGCCGCCGGGCGGCAGCATGTGTGAAGGGAACGGGTAAGACGTATGGCGACGAGTGAAAACATTCAGGCCGGTATCGTCCAGCCCCGTGTGGAGCCGCGCGGCGTCCTGAGCTGGATCATGGCCGTTGACCACAAGCGGATCGGCATCCTGTACCTGGTGACGTCGTTCATCTTTTTCCTGATCGCGGGCCTCATGGCGCTCGTGATGCGCGTGCAAACCGCCTGGTCGAACCTGGAGGTGATCGGGCCAAGCACCTACAACCAGTTGTTTACCATGCACGGCATGACCATGATCTTCCTCGTGGCGTTGCCGATGATGCTCGGCCTCGCCAATTACCTCGTCCCCCTGATGATCGGCGCGCGGGACATGGCCTTCCCGAAGCTGAACGCGCTGAGTTACTGGCTGTACCTGTTCGCGGGCCTGTTCCTGTATTCCAGCTTCCTGGTTGACGGCGCGCCCGACGTCGGTTGGTTCGCGTACGCCCCGCTGACCGAGATGCCCTTTTCGCCCACGACCAACATCGACTTCTGGGCGCTGTTCATCCTGATGATCAGCGTGTCGAGCACGGTCGGCGGGATCAACTTCATCGTCACCGTGCTCCAGTTTCGCGCGCCGGGCATGACCCTGTCGCGCATCCCGCTGTTCCCCTGGATGATGTTCTTCACGTCGATGATCGCGCTGCTGGCCTTCCCGGCGCTGGCCGTCGCTGCCGGGCTGTTGCTGCTCGACCGTCAGGTTGGCACGCACTTCTTCCTGCCGGTCGAGGGGGGCAGCGCCGTGCTGTGGCAGCACCTGTTCTGGTTCTTCGGGCACCCGGAGGTGTACATCCTGATCCTGCCTGCTTTCGGCATGATGTCGGAGGTCGTGCCCGTGTTCTCTCGCAAGCGCCTGTTCGGCTACAAGATCATCATCGTGACGGGCGCCGTCTTCATGCTGCTGAGCTTCCTGGTGTGGGCGCACCATATGTTCGCCGTCGGCCTGCCGCGCATCCCGCTGTTGTTCTTCGCCGGGACGAGCTTCCTGTTCGCCGTCCCGACCGGGATCAAGATCTTCGCGTGGCTGGCGACGATGTGGGGCGGGCGGATCCGGCTCCAAACGCCGATGCTGTTCGCCATCGGGCTGATCCTGCTGTTCACCATCGGCGGGCTGAGCGGGATCCATGTCGCTACGGTCCCGTTCGACTGGCAGGTGCACGACTCCTACTACGTGGTCGCGCACTTCCATTACGTCCTGTTCGGCGGGTCCCTGTTCGGCATCTTCGCCGGGTTGTACTACTGGTTCCCGAAGATGACGGGCCGCCTGTTGGACGAACGGCTGGGGCGGTGGCACTTCGCCGGGATGTTCATCGGTATGAACGTGCTGTACGGGCCGATGCACTTCCTCGGCGTGCTGGGCATGCCGCGCCGCATCTACACCTACGGCGCGGGCCACGGCTGGGACTGGATGAACCTGTTCTCGGCGGTCGGCGGCTTCATCGTCGCGGCGGCGACCCTGGTCTTCCTGGTCAACGTCTACCGGACGCTGCGCCAACCCCCGACGGCTGGCGATGACCCGTGGGACGGCTTCACGCTGGAGTGGCTGACCAGCTCCCCGCCGCCCCCGCATGACTTCGACCGGATCCCGGTCGTTACCGGGCCGCGCCCGCTCTGGGACCGGAAGCACCCGGAACTGGCCGATGCGCAGGACGGGAGGGCGTAACATGCAGCGTACGTCACACGTGCAGAGCACCGCCCGCCTCACACTGGCCGCCGTCCTGGGGTCAGAGACGGTCCTTTTCGGCTCGCTGTTCATGGTCTACCTGTTCATGCGGGGCAACCTGGGTGGCGGCACGTTCGGCCAGCGGGCGGCGGCGGATCTGCTGCTGCCGGTGCTGAACACGCTCGTTTTACTCGTGAGCGCGGGGACCGCGTGGTGGTCGTTCAACGCCATCCGGCAGGGCGAGATCGCGCGCCTGAAGTCAGGGCTGTTGGTGACGCTCGTGCTGGGCCTGGTGTTCGTCGTCGGCCAGGTGCTGGAGTTCACGCAGTCCGGCAGGCGGCCCGACGACGCCGGGTTCGGCGGCGTGTTCTTCACGCTGATGGGCTTCCATGCCGTGCACGTGCTGGCGGGGGTCGTCTTCCTGGCGATCAATTTCGCTCGCGCGCGCCTCGGCGATTTCAGCGCGCGCCGCCACGTCGCGGTGGAGGTCGGCACGTGGTTCTGGGCCTACGTCACGGGCGTGTGGATCGTGCTGTTCCTGGGGCTGTATGTGATATGACCGTTACCGGGCGCAGCGACGCAGGCCGGGGCATCCGGCGCGCGGGCATCCTGCTGATGTTTGCCCTGCTGATCATGCCGGGCACGGCGTACGCGCACGGCGGGGACGTCCTGACGCGCGACCAGGTGCTGCGGACGTGGACCTGGTCCCCGGTGATCTTCGGCGGGCTGGTGCTGTTCGTCGCGCTGTACAGCCTGGGCGTCCACCGCCTTTGGAACAGCGCAGGGCCGGGGCGCGGCGTGGGCGTCGGGCGCGTGCTGGCGTTTGCGGGGGCCATCGTGTCGCTGGTCGCCGCGATCTTCTCGCCGCTGGACGCTCTGAGCGACCAGCTATTTACTGCGCACATGGTACAGCACATGCTGCTGATGTTCGTCGCCGCGCCGCTGCTGGTGATCGGCGGCGTGCCGGTTGCCGTACTGTGGGCGCTGCCGCGCTCATGGGCGCGGGCCATCGCGCGGGGATGGCGGCGCGCCGGGTGGCTGGTCCGGCTCTGGTCGGCGCTGACGCAGCCGGTGGTCGCCTCGATCCTGTTCGCGCTGGCCCTGTGGCTGTGGCATGTGCCCGCCCTCTACGACGCGGCGCTGCGCCATGAGTGGATCCACTCGCTTGAGCACGCGGCCTTCTACGGCACCGCGCTCGTGTTCTGGTGGGCCGTCGCGGACCTGAACCGGCCCCCCTACCGGCACGCGGGCGCCAGCCTGATCTACCTGTTCGCGGCGCTGCTGCACAGCGGCGTGCTGGGCGCGCTGCTGACGTTCTCCGGGCGCGGCTGGTACGCGGATTACGCGGCGACCAGCGCGGCGTGGGGCCTGACGCAGCTTGAGGACAGATCGGAAGAGCGTCGTGTAGGGAAAGAGTGTAGGATAGGGTGTAG
>CAZGLU010000500.1:0-3209 GCA_964526095.1 uncultured Anaerolineaceae bacterium
ATCCTACACTCTTTCCCTACACGACGCTCTTCCGATCTCCGGGACGCTCGGTGACGCTGTGCCCATCGTCGCCGGTGGGGCGTCGGGGGGCGCCGTGCTCGATTCATCCGTGCTCGATTCGTCTGTGCTTGTGTCCTCCGGCCAGTTCCACACCGGCGGCGTCATCAACCCGCACACGCCCCTCGACGGCATGATCCTGGCGAACCCCGCGATCCTCGATGACCTGACGGCCGTCTGGCCCCCGGTCCCCGACGGCGTCCCCCGCGAGCAGGTGGGGGTGCCCATCGCGCCCGCCGACCCGGTCACGGACACCATGCTGTTCGAGGATCATCTCGACGCCGCCCGCAAGTACTTCCTGCCGCGCTACCGCCTGGGCACGGAGACGGTCAGCGGGCGGCAGCAGTTCCGCATGGCCTTTCAGGAGGCGGGCGAAGGCTGGGTGCTGAACGCGTTTTTAGAGAAGCACGCCGCGCCGGAGATCGAGCTACAAGCCCGCACGGCGAGCGAGCTGCCGCATGAGGTCTACGTCATTATGCGCTACCGTCTGCCCGTCGGCGGGGACCGTGCGCCCGGCTTGCAGAAGGAGCACATCTTTCAGACGGTCGTGCCGGTCGAGGGCGGCCTTCAGATCAGCCTCGCCGTCTCGACCGCCGAGCGTGACGAGATCTTCATGGCGTTGACTCAGGCCCACCACGCGACGACCCTGATCGTGCGTCGCATCACGCGCGTGGCGGTCCTGACGGGCGGCTCGGGCACCACCTGGCCCGGCAACATCATGTTCCTGCAGCCCGAGCTGGCGGTGATCGACCACCCGCTCCCGATCGTCAACGTGGACCCCGACGAACCCCTCCCCATTTTGAACGGCTCGTCGCATGTCATCGTCAAGCCGGACGTCCTGGGCGGCTCGCCGCCGGTCGCGAGCGGCGTCGAATCTGTCCTCGGCAGCCTGAACACGTTCAACTCGGTTGTGGTGCGGTCGCGCGGGGGGCGGCCCTCCGGCCTCGTGCTTGAGGGCCGGTTGCAGGAGCGTACCCCGCTGCTGCGCCCCGCCAACGAGGCGGAGTTGGCCGCAGGCATCTGGTGGGACCCGTCTCCGCCGCGCTACCAGGTCGTGACGCGCACCCTTGACGATCCGGTTGAGCCGGAACCGTTCATCTTCCCCTTCGAGCTGCACCGCTATATCTACCAGGGCCTCACCGGCACGACCGGCCCGGATGCGCAGTCCGTCCGCCGTCAGGTGGTGTGGCAGGGCGCGGCTCACGGCTATTATCAGGACGCCTCCCAGAAGCAGCTTTTCTACTACCTGCCCGACTCGTTTAAGCTGGCTCGCCGCACCAATCCGCCGTTCTACCCGCTGATGACCGTGCACCTGGACGCCCCCGACGATTCGCTGGAATCGCTCGTCGTCACGCTGGATTACATCGCGCGCCCCTACGTCGATCTGGCCCGCCTGGAGGCTGCTCGCGAAGAACTCAGACAGTTCGTGCCGGCCTCGCTGGAGGCCGAGCCGGAGTTCCAACCCCTCGTCGCGGCGGAGACGCCCCTGTTCAACCTGGCGTTGCCGCGTGCCGATACGTCTACCGGCCCGTTTCAGCCGCGTGAAGGGGCATCGGTGCATCTGCGGGACGGCATCATGGACAGCCTCACCCTGACGCCCGCCCAGTTCCAGGCCGTCTTCGACGCGCTGATGGGCGGCTCCACCATCCTCCTGCGCGGCGAGGTCGTGGTCAATATGGGCACGGGCGCCACGGAAGCCCCCATCCCCTTTGAGGCGCGCCTGGACGATCTGATCGGGGACTTGCTGACCTACCGGGAGGCGGTCGCCGCGGACGGGCTGGACGTCACGATTCAAAACGCGATCGAGAGTCCCCTGACCATCCAGCATTTGAACGCCCGTCTGTACAACGAGGCCGGAGTGCGCCCGGCGGACTTCGGCGGCGTGGCCTTTCCCGTCGATCTGGCCCCTGGCGCGGAGATCACGGGCCGCCTGACGTTTGCGGACGCCCCCGGTGATACGCCCTCCTATGAGGGGTACCACGCCCTTTTAGAGGCCGTGGATGGCGTGACGGTCAAACCGGACAAAAGCCTGGTTTGGGACGCGATCCTCGATCCCACCACCGTCGCCTCCTATCTCACGGAATTGACGATCAAGACGTTTGACTTCATCTTTCAGCCGCCTGCCGGCGATCCGAATCGTCAGGTGCTCGCCATCGTCGTGGACTTTGAGCACGGCGGCTCGATTGAGTTGAACCCATCGACCCTCGAGGTCAAGGCGCTGCTGCGCCAGGACATCGACGATTACGTGGTGCGCAACATCACCCGCCCGCACTTCAGTTATCGCCGGACGGTGGTTCGCCGCTCCGGCCAGCAGCGGGACGCCGCGTGGCTGCCGTACGATTCCGACCGCCTCTTTATCGACCTGCAAGGTCTGGACTAGGCGCCATGTCGCTCCAGGGTTTGCCCGACCTGCAACGGCCGTTGTCGCATGAAGCGGCCCGCATCCTCTACCCGTTCGGGCTTGTGGACGACCACTTCGTTTTGCCGGACCGGCTGGAGGTGGCCCGCCGCGCGGATGGCTCGCCCGATTTCCATCTTGAGTTCGTGCGCGGCGCCCGCCCGGATCTGCCGCCGGAGCCGTATGGCCTGCTGGACCTCCGCCTCCACCCGCACTACCCGGTGGACGCGGCGCTTGCCATCCTGCGCGAGCACCAGCCCCGCGCCGTCGCGATGCCGCTGGTGTTTTCGGCGGGCGTGCTGCGCTTCAAGGTCGTGGGCACCGGCGCGGTGACGGAGGACGCCGCTGCCGCGCCCGTCCCGCTGGCCTGGAACAGCCTCGGCTATGCGCGCTACATGGAGCGCCTTGATCCGTCCGTTGCCACGTTGCTCAAGCGCGCATTGAAGGACGAGCTGTTCACCGTCGAGGCTTACGCTGACCTGGAGTGGGTAGGCGTGGCGCCCCGTGTGCCGGTCGTGGTGGAGCTGGACCTTCGTGCGCTGGTCGAGCGCCTGCACGCCGACCTCGCGCATCCGTCCGGCGCGGTGCCGTGGGCGGAGGTCGTCAACTACCTGGTGCTGAACCGGGATCACCTCCCGGTGTCCACCAGTGCGGCGCTTGACGGCGATACGCAGGTGCGCGAGTGGGCCGAGGCGATCGCGGATCATCTCCGCATGGCGCGCGGCTCCTTCACGCCCTCGCCGGACGGCGATCC
>CAZGLU010000501.1:0-3185 GCA_964526095.1 uncultured Anaerolineaceae bacterium
GATAATGAGCGGTGACTGGAGTTCAGACGTGTGCTCTTCCGATCTGAATGGGCCGAAGGGCAATGCAATCCGCGCGCTGTCCCCTACCCCGCCGCATGACAACGGACCGGCACGCGTGCGTATAATAGACTGGCACCGCCTACTGGAACCGGAGAGCCTCAGCAGTGACGCCAGCGAACCACCGGATACGCCGCATCCTCGCGGCCCTCGTGCTGGGCTGCCTGCTCGTCGCCGCAGGGATCACCCCTTCGGCACGTGCCCAGGACCCGGCGACCCTGACGATCGGCACGACCGACCTGCCCACCACCCTGGACCCCGGCGAGGCGTACGACTTCGCCGCCTGGGAGGTCCTGAGCCACCTGTACACCGGCCTGACGCGACAGGTGCCCGGCACACTCGACTACGAGCTGGCGCTGGCGGAGGCCATCACCGCCAGCGAGGACGGTCTGACCTACACGGTCACGCTGCGCGAGGACGCGGCCTTCAGCGACGGGACGCCGATCACCGCGCAGACGTTCGCGGACTCCATCGCGCGCACCCGCTCGCTGCGGCGCGGCGCCGCCCAGGCTATCGAGCCGTACGTCGAGTCGGTCGCCGTCGATGGTGACCGGCTGGTGTTCACGCTGACGCGACCCACCCCGTACTTCACGGCGCTGCTGGCGCTGCCGCCCTATTTCCCGCAGCACCCGACCCTGGCCGCAACAGAGCAGCCGCAGCCGTTCCCGGACGCCCTGATCGGCAACGGCCCGTACGCACTGGAGTCGTTCGCGGTGCGGGACGAGATCGTGCTCGTGGCCGACACAGGGTACACGTTGGGGCCTGCGCCCCTGACGCCGCGCATCGTGCTGCGTCACTTCACGCGCTCACAGGATCTGCGCGACGCCGTGCGCGATGGCACGGTCGACCTTGCGTGGCGGGCGCTGTTCATGGACGACCTGCTGGCGCTTGAGCGCGTCGAGGGGCTGCAAGTGATCGACGTGCCCGGCACGCGCGTCTTCTACCTCGGCTTCAACCACAACCGCGAGCCGTTCGAGGACCCGTTCGCGCGGGAGGGCGTGACGCTGCTCGTCGAGCGCGATGCGCCCGTGGACGCACTGCACGGCTACGCCACGCCGCTGACCAGCCTCGTGCCTGAACAACTTGGGGACGCCTACGCGCCGGTCTGGCCGGACGAGGCGGACGTCCGGCGCGCGGAGAAGATCCTGCGTGCCGCCGCCTACAGCCCGCGCGGCACGTCGCGCCTCGCGTTCCAGATCACGTTCTCGCAGCCGACCTACGGGGATACCTACGTCGGCGCGGCGGGCGAGCTGGTCCGGCGCAGCTTCAACGTGTCCGATTTCGTCAATACGGGGGTGTTTGCGGCGGTCGAGCCGGATACCTTCGCGCGCGCGCTGGATCGCGGCGAGGGGCAGGCGATCCTGTTCGGCTGGACGCCGATCGTCCCGGACCCGGCGGCCTACCTCGTCCCACTCGCGCACTCACGCTCCCCGATCCCGCGCAACAACGGCTACGCCAACGAAGACCTGGACGCCCTGCTCGACCGGGCCGCCCTGGAAGACGACGCCCCGGCGCGCGGCGCGCTGTACCGTGACGCCGCCGGGCTGCTGCTGCGTGACTATGCGTTGGTGCCGCTGTGGCAAGACCACATTCAGGTGGTGGCACAAGCGGACGTACAGGGTATCGTGGTTGAGCCGAACTTTTTCCTGCATTACGACCGCCTGACGCGTCAGACAGGGGCAGAAGTCAGGGGGTGATGTTCCACTCCAGCCAGTACTGCGCCAGCTTGCGCACGACATCGCGGAACTCCACGAAGTCGATCGGCTTGCGAACGTAGCCGTTTGCGCCGCGCCGGTAGCTCTCCGCGACGTCCTGGGCCTCGTGCGACGAACTGAGCATCACGACCGGGATCAGGCGGGTGCGCTCGTCGAGGCGGATGCGCTCCAACACTTCGAAGCCGTTGAGGATCGGGAGCTGGACGTCCAGCAGGATCAGGTTCGGGGCAGGGACAGAATCCTGCCCGGCATTCTCGTCCCGCCCAAACAGGTAAGCCAGCGCCTCAGACCCACTGCGCGCCACGACCAGATCACATTCCACCGTCGTGCTGTTCAGCGCCCGGCGCGTCAGAACAATATCATCCTCACTATCATCCACCAACAGTAATGTGGCCTTGCGTGGCATCAGAACTTCCTTTGCGCAGTCCCCCCACCCCGGCCACCGCCGGGACCTTCCCGACCGGCCGCCCATAACGGCAAGAGGACCGTGCGGAACGGTCCTCTTTAAGCGACTTCAGACAAGCCCTGAACGGACGATCAGGGCGCGGCGTCGTAGCCAGGCCCCGACTGGAAGAAATCGTAATTGGGCTGAATGTCTTCCGTCAGATCCACAATCTCACCACCGGCGGCGGCGTAACGCTCGCCACGGAACGGGATACGCTCCTGCCCGGCGGCCATCTCATAGGCGCTCGGAACCTCGTCCTCAACAAAGATCGCCTCAAACGGGCACTCCGGCACGCAAGCGCCGCAGTCAATGCAGGTATCCGGATCGATGAAGTACCAAGGCCACTCCGCTTCCGGGAAGCCGGGCACGATACAGTCGACCGGGCAGACTTCCACACATGCGCCATCGCGCAGGCAGAGGCTGGTGATGATGTGAGTCATGCGACAAGCTCCTGTATGTATGACAAGCGAAAATTCTTGTTGCGCTACTACTCACTATACCCTGTCAGCGTCGCGCCTTCCAGGGACTAAATGAGCAGAAACAGGTGACAAGAGGCAATGCTCGGCCCATCAGGGCCGCATCCATGCTCACTATACCAAATCCGCCCAAAAGCACAAGCAACACAAAACGGGCACCCCTGCATGTTGGGATGCCCGTCCGAGCTACGTACTACCTGCGGCATGTACGCGCTAGCTGCGCGCTGCGTTGAAACGCTCCGCTACGTCCGCCCAGTTGACGACGTTCCAGAACGCCTCGACGTACGCCGCGCGGTTGTTCTGGTACTTCAGATAATAGGCGTGCTCCCACACGTCCAGCACCAGCAGCGGCGTCACCACCCACTGCGTCAGGTTCTGGTGCTTCTCGGCGGTCAGGACCGACAGGTGCTGCCCCTCCGGCTCCCACACCAGCAGCGCCCAACCACTGCCCTCGACCGCGTTGGCCAGATCGGAAGAGCGTCGTGTAGGGAA
>CAZGLU010000502.1:0-3185 GCA_964526095.1 uncultured Anaerolineaceae bacterium
GCACCGACGCCGAGATCGCGCCGGGCAACAGCGGCGGGCTGGTCGTCAACCAGAACGGCGAGTTCGTCGGCGTGCCGACCTTTGTGCGCTCGGAGTCGGAGACCGGCGGGCGGCTGGGTGGCATCCGTCCGGCGGAGGTCGTGCTGACCGTGGTGCTGGACGACGCCGACCTCGCCGCTGCCTCGGGCGCGCCCGCGCCTGGGGGCACCGGCGAGCCGGTCGCCCCGGCGGCGGACGACGCGATCCGCGTGCGGCTGAGTCACGTCGCGGTGGATCATGGCGCCGTGGAGGGCGGCGAACCGGGGATCCGCTTCCGCGTTTCCCTGGCCCTGGAGCGGTGGCCGGGCGCAGACGCCTGGCTGGCGCTGCGCTTCTATTACGACGATCTGGCTGCGATGCCCCTTGTGAACCCGGCGGCGCCTGCGGCGTTCCGGGAGGCCGATAACACGCTGCGCGCCCAGGCGCGGCTCGTGCCATGCTGCGACCCCGGCACGTACGATGACCTGACCGTGTTCGTCCCGTACGGCGCGCTGGGGTTCACCGAGCCGGGCACGTACCCGCTCAAGGTGCGGCTTGAGCTGACCAGTACGGACCGGGCCTGGCAGCGTACGCTTGGCTGGGAATACATCCGTTTCAGCCTGCGCTGACGGCACGCACGGGAGGGTAGTACCGGGGTGTTTTCCCAAGCGCCGGGCAGAAGGATATACTAAGCTACGGCGGGGCAGCCTCGAAACGATGCGGTACAAAAGGAGGGCGCTGCCATGAGTGCAGCGAAGCGCAGAACGGTAACTCGGGTGGCGATCCTGGCGTGCTGGCTGATCCTCGCCCTGCTTGTCGTCGGCCCGGTGCTGGCCCAGGATGGTGAGGGCGCGGCAGCAGCCGAGGGGACGGCTGCCGGTCCTGACGGGCTGGACGAGCTGGCGGCACGGCTGGCCCCCTTGCTGGTCGGCGCGGCGCTGATCGAGCGCACGCTGGAGTTTTTGTTCAACTGGGTTGAGCGCGCGATCCTCGATTGCAGCCACTACCTACACGCCTTCGCCGCCCGGATCACCGGGTTGGTGACGGTCGATCTACGCAAGGCATGGGGCGAGTGGAACACGCTCGTCAGCGCGCTCATCGCGCAGAGCAAGGTGGGCGAGGCGGCGGTCGTCGGCAACCCGGAGAGCGCGGACCCGAACGACTGGCCGCTGGAGAAACTTGAGCAGAGCTTGATCGAGGCGCGTCAGAAGCTGGAGGCGGGGCAGGCGGCGATCCAGAAGGCGATGGATTCGCCGGTGTACGTCGCGCGCAAGCGCATGGCCGCGAACTGGCTGAGCATGTTCTTCGGCATCCTGCTGGCCGCGTTCACCGGCCTGCGCCTGTTCTCGCCGCTGGGCATGAACGTGCCGGACTGGTTCGATGGCCCCTTCGACGTGATGGACATGGCGCTTGCCGGGCTGTTGATGGGCCTGGGCACGGAATGGGTGCATCAGGTGATCGGGCTGTTGATCCAGGGGAAGGGGCTGCTGGGCCGCGCCGGGACGGGGCAGAACCTCGACGCGGAGCAGGTGCGTAACCTGACCTCGGATGCGGTGCGCCGGGAGTTCAGCGCGCGCCTGGACGCCATGCTGCCCGATTTCCTCCAGGGCGTCGTCACCGCGTCTGCGATGGGGGCCATCGACTCCAAGAGCGCGGCGTCGCTCACCGGGACGCGTGCGGCGGGCTTACCGTCCGGCTCGCGCGTGGCCGACGTGCTGGACGACGCGCCGCCCGCCGAGGCGCAGCCCGCGCCGGAGGCGGACCCCGTGCCGCCAGCGGACGCCGAAGCTGAGGCCGAGGTGGAGCCGCTCCCGGCGCCTGTGACGCTGCCCCGCGCGACCACGACGCGCCGCGTGGTGCCGCTGCGCGATACCACCGTCACGGTGCGGCGGGAGGGGGCCGTCGTGCGCCGTGCGCCGGACTCCGCCAGCCAGAAGCTGGGCGACCTCCGGCCCGGCGAGCATCGTTGGGCGCGCGGGGTGGTCTGGCACGATCAGACCTGGCTCCAGATCCCCTGGGACGCGCCGGACGTCGAGGTGGCGTGGATCCCGGCGGAGCAGACCGACTTCCTGCGCTCGCGGGCCTACAGCCAGGTGTCGGGCGCGTGGTACGAGTCGGACGCCGTGCTGGAGGTGCGGCGCGCGCTGGTGCGCGACCTGCTGCGCGTGCGCAGCACCGCCCCGGACCGTATGGAGCAGGCCGGACGGCTGACCGGCGAGGCCCTGATCCAGCTTGAGCAGTCGCTGGCCCGCCAGACGATGATGCCGGAATACGTCAGCTTTTGGGCGCTTCAGGGGCAGCTTGGCCTGCCCGATCCGTTCGTGCACATGCCGGTGCAGCCAGCGCCCCCGGCGACCATCACGCAGATGGATTTCTACGGGTTCGGGCCGAACTCGTACGCCGCGCAGAACTGGCAGCTTTACTACGAGGACACGCGCGGGCTGCATACCGGCGTGGACTACATCGTGCCGGAAGGCTCGCCGCTGATCGCCGTGTGCGACGGCGTGATCGAGAGCGCGCCGTCCCCCGACGATCCGGGCACGCCGATCACGCTGCGGCCCTACCTGCCCGCCCGCTATCGCAACGACGACGGCTCCCGCCAGTTGTCGAACGTGGTGGTGCAGTACGAGCACCTGGCCGGTGACCCGACCAGCCAGCTTGTCCTGCCCGGCGATGAGGTGAGCGCCGGGGAGATCATCGGCACCTCCGGCTGGCCGGTGTACATGCTGGGCGAGCGGGCGGTCGTGCAGCGCAACAACCCGCACCTGCACGTCGCGGTGTACCTGATCACGGATGGTGAGAAGCTGTTAGGCCGCCGCTACCCGTTCAACCCGCTGCTGTTCTGGTCCCCGCGTTTCATCGCGCTCCAGGCGCGACTGGCCTCCCAGGACGACGGCCACCCGTACCCGATCCAGCACCAGCCCTACGGGCGGCTCGGCTTCTTCAGCGTGGGCGTGTTCGACGCCGATCCGGGGCAGCCCGCGTTCTGGGAGTACCAGCCGGAGGACGGTGCGACGCTGCCGCCGGGGGTGTACAACCTGGAGATGATGGTCGAGTGGCTCAAGCTGTTCGAGCCGTACGTGCCTGCTGATTACCAGTCACCGGCCAAGCTGGAGCCGGACGACGCGGACTGAAGGATCCTATGAGCACGCCGCCTCCACACCTGA
>CAZGLU010000503.1:0-1420 GCA_964526095.1 uncultured Anaerolineaceae bacterium
GATAATGAGCGGTGACTGGAGTTCAGACGTGTGCTCTTCCGATCTCCCGGACTGGCCCGCCGAGGCGATCCAGCTTTACACGCCCGGCACCGACAGCGGCACGTTCGACTTCTTCGGCGAGGCCGTGCTCGGCACCGCCGGGGTGTATGAAACAGGCTCGGCGCGTACCGATGCGCTGCTGGCGCCGAACCCGACCACCAGCGAGAACGACAACACGTTGATCGAGGGCATCCTCGGCAGCCCCTACGCCATCGGCTACTTCGGCTTCGCGTACTATATCGCCAATGCCGACGCGCTGAAGGCGGTCGCCCTTGCCGACGACGTCGAGTGGGACGACGAGGGCAACATGACCGTGATCCCGCCGGAGGAATGGGAAGCCACCGGTATCGCCCCCATCGCGCCGAGCGCCGAGACGGCCGAAAGCGGCGTGTACATGCTGAGCCGCCCGCTGTTCATCTACTCCGCCGCCGAGATCCTGGCTGAAAAGCCGCAGGTCGCGGCCTTCATCAACTACTACCTGACCAACGCCCCGGAGGTAGTGACCGAGGCCGGCTACTTCCCGGTCAGCACCGAGACCTACAACGCCTCCAAGCAGCTCTGGCTGGACGCAATGAACGGGGAGGCCGGCTGAGGCACCGCTGGTGCGGGCTACTCACGGCCACGGACAAGGTGCGATGGGGCAGCAGTCACCGCGCCCCATTGTGCCGTGCTGGGGCGAGGCCGAAAGAACGATGGACAAGAGACTTGGCTTGCGACACACACTTACGAAGGACTTGGTTATGAAGGAGCAGGTATGGACAGCCGGGCATTGATCACCAGCGGGGAGCTGATCGCCGGGCGAGCGGCCCGTGAGGGCCAGAGCCTGGGGCTGGGGCGCCGCGTGCGGCCCGCCGAGAGCGTGATCCAGGGCTTTCTGTTCTTGTGCGGCTTCATCACGATCTTCACCACGATCGCGATCGTGCTCGTGCTGGGCCGCGAATCGCTGCTGCTGGTCACCAGCACGTACCTGGACGAGGGCGGCACCGTACACACGATCGACATCATCGACTTCTTCAACACGACGCAGTGGCAGCCGCACCGCTACCAGGTCGGCATCGCGCCGCTGGTGACGGCCACGCTGCTCAGCACCGGGATCGCCATGCTGGTTGCGCTGCCGCTGGGCCTCGGCTCCGCGATCTACCTGAGCGAATACGCCTCGCCGCGCGTGCGGAATACGCTCAAGCCGGTGCTGGAGGTGCTGGCGGGCGTGCCGACGGTAGTCTACGG
This sequence comes from uncultured Anaerolineaceae bacterium, assembly GCA_964526095.1. Classification (GTDB taxonomy): domain Bacteria; phylum Chloroflexota; class Anaerolineae; order Aggregatilineales; family Aggregatilineaceae; genus Aggregatilinea. The sequence continues at coordinate 1,267 of CAZGLU010000503.1, forward strand.
CTTCTTCGCGCTGCAATTCATGACGCCGCTGCTGAAGGGGATCTTCGGCGCGGGCACGGTCGAGACGTTCAACCTCCTGTCGGCGGGCGTGGTGATGGGGATCATGATCCTGCCGCTGGTCGCAGATCGGAAGAGCACACGTCTGAACTCCAGT
>CAZGLU010000503.1:1430-3180 GCA_964526095.1 uncultured Anaerolineaceae bacterium
CTCGATGAGCGAGGACGCGCTCAGCTCCGTGCCGCGCGCCCTGCGTGAGGCGTCGCTCGGCCTCGGCTCGACCCGGCTGGAGACGACCGTGCGCGTGGTGCTGCCCGCGGCGGTGTCCGGCATCATCGCGGCGTTCATCATCGCCATCTCGCGCGCCATCGGGGAGACGATGATCATGGCGATCGCCGCCGGGGCGCGTCCCAACCTGACGCTCAACCCGTTCGAGTCCGCCTGGACGATGACCGGCTACATCGCCAGCATCAGCGGCGGGGACCTGGGCTACGACACGCTGGACTACAACAGCATCTTCGTCGTGGGCCTGTTCCTGTTCCTGCTGACGCTCGGCCTGAACATCGTCAGCCGCGCCGTCGTGACGCGCTTCCGCGAAGTGTACGAGTAGGGGGACCGCTGTGGACCGTGTAGCTCTGATTGCCGCCCTGTTCCTGAGCCTGCTGATCGGGATCAACGGCAGCCTGCGGACGCCGCCCATCTTCGCCCGCAAGGGGCACGCGCCGCGCCCCGGCGCCCTGGCCGGGTTCGTGGCGGGGGCAGGCGGGGGGATGGCCGTTGCGACCCTGCTGCTGACCCTGTTCCCCGCGCAGGGGGGCGTCGCCGTGCTGGGCGCGCTCGTCGGCGCGTTGGGGGCGCTGGCGTTGCTGTGGGCCGCCCTGCCGGACCGCGCCCCGTCGCAGGGCCTTCTGCCGGAGGGCCGGGCGCTGGCGCTGAACATCGCGGCGCGACACGTGCGCGGGCACATCGCACGCGGGCTGTTCGTGCTGGCGATCGGCGTGGCGCTGGCGTCCCTCGCCACGCTGCTGTGGACCATCGCCAACAAGACCGTCGGCCTGACGGCTGTGCAATACGAGACGCCGCCCGCCGCGCTGTTGGTGAACGGCGTTCCGAGCGGCCGGGCGGTGGAGGACCTCAGCGACGACGAGATCCGCGCGGCGCTGGCCGAGAATGAGCGCGTCGCCCGGCTGCGCGTGTACATCCTGCGCGACGTGGCCCAGGCGCCGCAGGAAAGCTGGGCGGACCTCAGTCCGCAGCCCGTCGCGGCGATCCTCGACGCCGGACAGTACCCGGCCGACCTGGGCAGCGTGCCGCTCAACGCGCTGACCGGAACGCAGGCCGCCGCGATCCTGGCGACCGGCCTGGAGCGCGACCGGTTGGAGGGCCTGATCGAGACGGAAATCCTGAAGCTGCAGGTCGTCGGTAGCTGGACGCTGTGGGAGTCCCTCACGGAGCGTGACGCGATCACGGCAGCCGTCGCGGAGAAGCACCCCGACGCCTCGCTGGAATGGCACACGTGGCTCAACTGGGAGTTCATCAGCAGCCCGCTCGACCCGCGCCGCGCCGACGCGACCGGGCTGCGCCCCGCGCTGTACGGCTCGCTGATGATCATCGCCATCACCATCGGCGTGGCGTTCCCGGTGGGCGTGGGGGCGGCGATCTACCTGGAGGAATACGCGGGCCACGCGTGGATCAACCGCGTGATCCAGACCAACATCAGCAACCTGGCCGGGGTGCCCTCGATCATTTACGGCATGTTGGGCCTCGCGATTTTCGTGCGCGCGTTCGGGTCGCTGACCAGTGGGCAGGCGTTCGGGGTAGGCGGCGCCAACGGCCGCACGATCCTCTCGGCGGGCTTCACGCTGGCGCTGCTGATCCTGCCGCTGATCATCATCAACGCGCGCGAGGCGATCCGCGCCGTGCCCGCTTCGCTGCGCCAGGCCAGCTACGGGCTGGGCGC